>JADLDV010000036.1 GCA_020846455.1 Candidatus Nomurabacteria bacterium | reverse complement strand
TAATAAAAAAACACCACATTGAGTGGTGTTTTTTTATTGTATAAAAGTTAGTTTACAGAAACAGTCTTTTTACGAGATACAGTACCATCGAAGTTTGTTTTACGCTTTGCGCCGAACTTTACTACACCGTCCTTGAGAGCAAAGAGTGTGTGGTCCTTGCCGATCCCAACGTTTGTTCCAGGAAGGATACGTGTACCACGTTGACGTACGATAATAGCGCCAGGTTGTGCAATGTGTCCATCGTATAGTTTTGTTCCAAGGTATTGTGGATTTGAATCTCGTCCATTATCTGAACTACCGCCTTGTTTTTTATGTGCCATATGGTCTTTTTCTTGTTATGCCCCAGCGAATACTCGTCTTAGGCACGGAAATAATTTATAATGTATATGTAAATGAGTGTAATACATTTTAAAGAAAAAATCAAGTCTTTTATGGAAAAACCTCATATTTTGGACTATTTGGAAGTGGGGGTTGTCCTCCTTGTGGGTATTGGATCTTTTGGTCTTGGGAGGCTTTCTGTGGTAAATAACACGAATTTAGATACTGTCAATAAAGGTGGGGTAGTGGTGCTTTCTCAAAATGAAGGTACTCAGAATGTCACTTCACGAACATTTTCGACTACTGCTGATATTGGGCAAGGAGATAATTCTAACATTGATGCTTCTTCAGAAGGAGCTTTTGTTGCATCTCGATCAGGGAAGAAGTATTACCCAAGTAATTGCGGTTCTGCCAATAGAATCAAACCAGAAAATCGTGTTTATTTCAAAACCTCAACTGAGGCAGAGGCACGTGGACTTACTCGATCAGAGACTTGTAAGTATTGACTTTAAAAATTTATTGTGTTATTTTATATTTAGACAGAGTAATTCAAACACTTTAAAATACACAGCATGGAAATAAAACTAAAGACGGAAAATAAAGATTTTTCTATTGAAATTAACAATAATACAATGTCAATTTCAGGTAAGGGAATAAGTGATTCTAAAAACATTGAAAAAATCTTTACAGAAACGAGAGATTTTTTAGAAAAAAACATTTCAATTATTTCACAAAGAGAAAAGATATTTTTTGTTAATATCAATATTGAATATTTCAATAAATATATCAATATATTTTTTTCACAGAAATTACATAATTTGTTTAAGTATTTTGAAAATCTAAATGATAATAAAGTAATTTCAGTAGAAATTACTTGGAAATCGAATGATGAGGATTTACTTAATACCGCAGAAGATTATCGAGCATGGATTAGGTTGCCTTTTAAGATTGTAAAAGAATCCTAAAAATAGTAATTTAAAAGCACCCTTATCAGGTGCTTTTTCTTTTTCGTGCTTAGAAGTTGTATCAATATCATATATAAGCGATAATAAAGACATTATGGTCATCAGAAAAATAGGGCATATATTCCTCCTCATATTCGTTTTCGGAACACTCTTTATTATTAGAAAAGATCTGGCGTATTCACTTGGATTATTAAAAAGATTTGCAACATCACATAGTGTTGTCGTTGGTGACGGTGCCTTTGTTCGCGTTGTTGAAAAGGAAACAGTATTTAATCCCGGTGCACTTAAGATTACTTCACAAAAACAGTCACCTAGTGTAAACACAAAGAAACCAACCGATGCTGTACTTACAACTCTTTCGTCTGAAATCTTTGCTCAGACAAATATTGAGCGTACACAAGCAGGACTTCCTCCTCTTGAACGTGATAGTGCTCTCGACAGTATGGCAGAAATGAAAGTCGCAGATATGGTAGAAAAACAGTATTTCGCACACGTGTCTCCAATAGGTGAATCGATCAAAGAGCTTGCTAAAAAATCAGACTATGAATACGCAATCATTGGCGAGAACCTTGCACTTGGCGATACGCTTACTGCAGGAGAGATCGTTAATGCATGGATGGTAAGTTCTGGTCACAAGGCAAATATTCTACACACAGGATACACAGCACTCGGTGTGGCAGTCGGACGAGGTGTGATCGATGGAGTTGAACATATTATTGCTATCCAACATTTTGCTACACCTATTTCAAAATGCCCACAAGTAAATACCTTTCTCAAAACAACAATTGCAAATAAACAAAAAGAAGTAGATCAATTAAAAAAAGAAATTACCGTTATTGATTCTCAAATTAAAAATAGTACACAAACAGGGGAGTCAGAACTTCGAACTAAGTACAATACCCTCGTGGCTTCCTATAATGCACTCATGGCTAATCTGAAAAAGAATGTTGACGAGTATAATTTGCAAGTGAACAAATTCAATAGTTGTGTGCAGAAATTATAATAATTAAACTCACCAAAAACGGTAGGTTTTTTCTTAAGGGAAGTATATCCTTTGTAGATATAGTATGTCGCACAATATATCTTTTGCGACGTTGTATCTCTTTTTTAACCTTTATTTATATATACTATAAAAAACAAATCAGGTTTATTTACTCAGCTGTTCCCTAATATATCTGAAATGTTTTTCTGATACTGGCTGAATAGAAAGTCTGCTTCCCTGAGTCCTCACAAGCATTCCTTCGAGTTTTGGATCAAATTTAATTTCCGGCAAAGTTACTGGATGTGTGAATTTTTCTAAGAATGCCATTTCGACACATATCCATGTTGGAGCATCTTTTTGGGACTTTGGGTCATAGTGGTCATCTTTCCTATCAAACTGGGTCATATCAGGTATTGGCTTACTTGCGACCTTGGCTATACCGTAGACACCTGTAGGATTTTGTTTGTCGCCATTTGAATGATAAAAAAGCACCAAGTCTCCAATATTCATTTCGTCACGCATAAAATTCCGTGCCTGAAAATTCCTGACACCAGTCCAGGCGGTTTTCTTGTCATGTTTGAGGTCATCAATTGAGTAGCATGAACTTTCAGATTTTATAAGCCAGTATTTCATATATGTATGAAAATAATTATAACACAGTTCCCTGTTGTGTAAATACAATAAAATAGTATTTTGTCAAGTATATAAGAAATTCTTATTATGTTTGACTTATTTCGCATTAGTATGATACGCTAGTGAAAGAAAATTTTTAATAATACGACATGAAAAAATATCTAAGTTACCGTACGTCATTTTTTATGGCATCACTGGTAACTAGCATGTTACCAAGTCCTATTATTTTGACATATACGCTAAATATCAAATACGCGTATGTTCTGACATATTCTCAGCCAGAGTATGTATCACCCACTGTTCTTAAAAAAATAAATGTCCTAACTGGATCTTTTTCTGAAACCAATGAAAGGTGTATATCATTACTTGTAATATTCCACCATGCACCATGTTACCTAAAAGTAACCGCAAAAGCCCGTTCTGATCCAGCCCACATTAAGCCCTTACATATTTTTGTAAGGGCTATTTTTTTGGTGCAGGTGGTAAATATTCCATCGGATCAAGGTATGCATTCACTGGAGCGATCGGCATGGTGAGTGTTTTACCAGCACAGGTTTTACTTGCGCGTGTTTGTACATCTACGGCATTGCTTGGATAAAGTGACAAGTGTAAGTGTGGGCCTGTTGAATATCCAGTATTACCACTGTAGCCAACAATATCTCCGGTACGAACCTTTTGTCCAGAGAATGCTTTTATTAAAGAAAGGTGTCCATAGGTACTCGCAAGTCCATTATCGTATTTGATGAGCACCCAGCCACCAAATGATGCACCTGCGCACGTATCATCAGTGTTGCCTGTACCTGCAACAGTACCTG
The DNA here is from genome assembly GCA_020846455.1 of Candidatus Nomurabacteria bacterium. Lineage (GTDB taxonomy): Bacteria > Patescibacteriota > Minisyncoccia > Phycocordibacterales > UBA9973 > JADLDV01. The sequence goes on along the minus strand of JADLDV010000036.1, from coordinate 1,255 downwards.
TAGCCATAGCGAGTACTGGTGTACCGACTGATGCCCTGAAATCGACTCCGTTGTGTGTTCCTGAGGCATATAAACGCTTTGAGGATGCTGTTTTACCGAATAGTTGTGTTATGTATACGTTTTCAAGAGGCCAGTTGAGTGGCTGCGTACCAGAAGCTGGTAAACTATTTGGATCGAGAATGTATTTGAGTTTTGATTCGTATGCACGCATTTCGTCCGCAAAAGAATCTCGAAGCTTTTTCTTTTCATCGAGGAGTTTTTTGTATGAAGATTCTTGATTTTTTGTTTGAGACAGGAGTTTGTTTTTCTGAGTAACTGATTGATCAAGAATAATCTTCTTGTCACGGAGTTCACTTTTCAGTGCTGTGAGTTTATTCACGGCTTCTTCTGTACTTTTTTTATTAGACTCAAGAACTGACTTATCTGTCTTGATATCAGTAGTCTTTGATGTCACACTTTTGTAGAAATTTTCTGCTTGAATAAATGCATTGGTCAAAGAGGAGACTGACTTCCCTGCTACCACAACAGCAAGGAATCCACCTTGTGAATCTTCCATGTTGATCGCTCTAATACTCTCAGCGAGTCCTTCCTGATTTTGCGTAATAGCACTTTGTTTCTTCCCTATTTCTAGTACAAGTTTTTTAATAGTTAAATTTGTCTGTGTGATTTTGTCTTCAGTCACTCGTAACTGCGCTCCAAGCTTTTTTTGATTGAGGTCAAGTTCTTTGAGTGTATTGGTAAGTGATTGTTTTTCTGATGTTACTTTTTGAAGTGACTTTTCATATGCAGCGATTTCTGCTTCGACTCTTGATATCTCCTTACTCTGTTCTGAAATTTTTTGTTCGAGTTCTTCTTTTGTTTGAGCGTGTGTAGTATTGGAGAAAGATAATGCACACAAAAACGCACAACATACGAGCATGATTTTCCAATACTGTGTATGTGTGCGTGATGTGGTGTACATAATTATTTTATAAAAGAGTTATGATGTTCTGAATACGATTCATTGTTTCTGTTTTGCCAATTATCCATGCAATCGTAAAAGGGTCTGGTGACTGGTCTCGTCCTGAAAGTGTCATTCGCAGCGGGTGCAGATATGGACCTTTTGGTGCATCGCCGATTTGATTGGTAATTGTGGTTTTTATACTATCGAGTGTCCAATCAGTGTCTGCTATTGCTTCAAGTGACGCTTTGATTCCTTCTAATTTCAATCCGAGGTCAGGGTCTATTACACCTTTGAAATAGATCTTTTCAGGAT
>JADLDV010000035.1 GCA_020846455.1 Candidatus Nomurabacteria bacterium | reverse complement strand
GAAGGATAGAGTTTGAGAAACCTCCCGTGTTGGTGTTAGGTCCAAGAAGGATAGACCAACCACTAATAGTGTTATCTACAGTGTCGTTATTACCACTATTTTGCCCTATGAAGATAGAGTTTGCGGCATTTGGTGCATTAAGACCAGCATTATATCCTAAGAAGTTTGAGTTTGAAGCATTAAATGCCTCATATCCTGAATATTGTCCGATAAAGTTTGAGTTTGAAGCATTGGTTGAGGTATACCCTGCATAGTTTCCTAAAAAATTAGAAAAAGAAGCATTAACTGCAAGATATCCGGATCCTTGTCCTAAAAAATTTGAATATGATGCATTAGTTGCACCAAATCCTGCACTAAATCCAAAAAATATATTATTCCCACCTGACGTATCCCCTTCCCCTGCCCCAAGTCCTGGAGTATAGAGTGTATTATTTGAAGTACCTATAGCGATCGGTGAAGAAACCTTATTATTAAATGTATTCCAATCAACAGAAGAAAGATATCCATCTGTACTTGTATCAGATTGCGTAATAGAAATCGTATCCACACTTCGAGACAGTGGTCCAGAGAAGGTAAGAACATTTTCCTTTCCATTAAAGGTACTCCAATCCGCAGAAGTAAGTAACCCTCTCGCAGATCCAGATGCAGTAGGGATATTAAAGGTATGTGTGGTACCAGTAGAATCTATAGTGAAGTCTGTACCTGAAGTACCAGTGGCAAATGTTTGTGTTGCACCAGCGAGACCATTGAGAGAGGAGATACCTGCGCCTGAAATAGTTGCCCATGATGCCGTAGTACCATCAGTAGTCAAATACTTACCACTATTCCCTGTCTGAACTGGAAATAAAGTAACAGTACAGTTAGATGACCCTGGCGTACATGTCGGATCTAGTGTTTCTCCAACAGTATACGGAGTGGTAGGAGGGGTTGCGAATGTTATCGTTGCGCCAAAGAGTACAAGCACACTGAGAGAAGTGATCAGTGGGTATCTATGGTATGTAGCTTTTAATTTTTGCAATAACATGTTCATTGTACATACATATTGTAGCAGAAAAAATATATATTATGTATGAATGAAATGTGGAAAAGAAAAAAAATGTCTCAATAATGAGACATTTTAACAGATACTATTTATTTTTTACTCACAACAAGTGATTATTTTATATAGTCCATCCTCGCAACATATAAAAGGTATATCATCTTTCTTAAGACATGCTTGAGAAACTAGTCCAAAACAATTATTTGGATATACTTTAAACACGAACACCACATGTTCTGTGTTTATTTGTATTGGAAACGTGACCACAAACTGATCAGTATCATTCATATACGATAAACACATAACGTTATTAGACGTATCAGTGTGTCGTTTTAATAAATCGCCAACAGACGGATCATTAAAACAAATTGCTGTAAAATTGATGTATGGAAAACCATTACTATCAAAAACATATTTTTCTTCAATAATATTTTTCTCACCAAACGCGAGATTAACATTAAAAAATAGCGCACTTGCGCATAGGGCAATAAAAACTTTTTTGATTTTCATAAAAGAACAGATTTTTTAGGTTGTGTTATATATTTAATTGTTTTTAGACTATAACACAGATTATATAAATAGCAAAATCACCCTCAATTGAGGGTGATTTTGTAGTTTCTATAGATTATTTTCGTGCTGCAATGATGGTATCTGCCACATTTTGTGGGACAACATCGTATCTCAAGAATTCCATGGTGAATCCTGCACGTCCTTCAGTCATAGAACGAAGGTTGGTCATGTATCCGAACATTTCAGAAAGTGGAACAACAGCCTTCACCACCTTGTTCATACCTCGATCTTCCATACCTTCGATAAGTCCGCGTTTTGCAGAAAGTGATCCAGTAATATCTCCCATGAACTTGTCTGGAGTGACTACTTCTACTTTCATCATTGGTTCGAGAATCACCGGACGAGCGATCTTACACGCATCTTGAACTGCCATACTTGAAGCGATTTTGAACGCCATTTCGTTCGAGTCAACATCGTGATATGATCCGTCCCAAAGATTGACTGAGACATCCACCATCTTGAACCCTGCAAGCACACCGCGATCGAGTCCTTCTTTGAATCCTTTTTCACATGGAGTAATGAATTCTTGTGGGATAGCGCCACCTTTGATTGTATTGATGAATTCAAAGTGATCTTCACGTTTGATATTTTTCGGCAAGTCAGCGATTTGTTCTTTTGTGAGAGACATATCCATTGGTGCAATCTTGATCTTCACGTGACCATAGTTACCCTTACCTCCAGATTGTTTGATGTACTTACCTTCCATATCTGCACTACCCATGATAGTCTCACGGTATGCAACTTGTGGCTTGCCAACATTTGCTTCCACGTTGAACTCACGCTTCATACGGTCAACAATGATTTCCAAATGCAGTTCTCCCATACCTGCAATAATTGTTTCCATTGTTTCTTGATCAGTCGATACGCGGAATGTTGGGTCTTCTTGTGCAAGACGAGAAAGTGCCATACCCATTTTTTCTTGGTCAGCTTTTGTCTTTGGTTCAATACGAAGTGAAATCACTGGTTCTGGGAACACGATACGATCAAGTTCTACTGGATTCTTTTCATCACAGAGTGTATCTGAAGTGATAGTATCCTTAAGTCCGACAGCTGCTGCGATTTCTCCAGCAAACACCTTCTTCACTTCTTCACGTTCATTCGCGTGCATACGGAGAATACGTCCGATACGCTCTTTGTTGCGAGTACGAGGATTGTAGACATATGAACCAGATTCAAGTGTTCCTGAATATACACGGAAGAAAATGATCTGTCCGACGAATGGGTCAGTTGCGACCTTAAACGCAAGAGCAGAAAATGGTTCCTTGTCATCAGCATGACGTTCAATATGTTCATCATTATCAGGGTTAATACCTTGAATCGCAGGAATATCCATTGGAGATGGGAGATAATCTACCACCGCATCAAGTACGAGTTGCACACCTTTGTTCTTGAGTGCACTTCCCGCAAACACTGGGAAGATTTCATTTGCAATAACACCTTTGCGGAGCAATTTCTTGAGTGTATCAAAATCAGGAACAACACCTTCGAGGTATTTGTTCATAACATCTTCATCTTGCTCAACAATACGTTCAATGAGTTCTCCGTGATATTTTTCTGCATCTGCCATCATATCAGCAGGAATGTCTTTTTCAATAACCTTATTACCCATGTCCCCTTCGAAGTAGTACGCCTTCATACGGAGCAAATCCACCACACCTTCATGTTTTTCTTCAAGACCAATTGGAAGCTGTGCACGCACCGCTTTCTTTGAAAGACGATCGAGGATAGTCTTGTATGAGTGCTCAAATGATGCACCAGTACGATCGAGTTTGTTCACGAAACAAATACGAGGAACCATTGCTTCGTCAGCATAACGCCAGTTAGTTTCTGATTGTGGTTCTACACCAGCAACACCGTCGAATACCACCACTGCACCGTCGAGCACGCGAAGTGAACGCTTCACTTCTACCGTAAAGTCGATGTGTCCAGGAGTATCAATAATGTTGAATCGAACTTTCTTGTTCTTGTCTCCTGGCGCATATGTCGGTGTCCAGAAACAAGTAACCGCCGCAGAGGTAATAGTAATACCGCGCTCACGTTCTTGTTCCATCCAGTCTGTTGTTGTCTCACCGTTGTGCACTTCACCAATTTTGTGTGATACACCAGTGTAAAAGAGCACACGTTCTGATGTCGTTGTTTTACCAGCATCAATGTGCGCAATAATTCCAAAATTTCTAACTTTTTCTAGTGGATAATCTCTGTCCATAAATAATATACTGTGGGTTTATAAGGTAATAAATTAAAAAAGACTCGAGGTCTTAATACCTGAACTATACGACATATGGGGTATTTTTGCAAATAAAAAAACTGGTTTTACAACCAGTTTTTAAGCTTTAATAATTGTTACAGGGAAATCACCCGGGTGCATTACATCTGGTTTAAATGACCAAAAAAAATGTAACCTTAAAATAATCATTTCTGTATTACCCTCAAAACCCAAGGAATCCTTATACTCAAAACCATGTTCAGCGGAAAACGTGTATCGAATCATTTTTTCAGATTTATTCTTTATGTTATAAGAAAAGTTTGAAAGCCAACGTTTATTGTACCGACAATACACATACATGTATTTTTCATAAACAGAAACACAAGAAACAAAATTATCATCAATAGTAATTTTTTTAAACAATTGAGGAACGGGTGCGTTTGAAATCGTACCCGAAATTAGTATTGGTAAAGTATCTTTAGGTGCAAAAAGTATACCATCTTTTTTAAAAAGAATTTTTTGAGAATTTATGTCAGGATCAAACAGTCCTTCCGAAAAAGCAAAGAGTTTATCTGTTTTGAAAATAGAGATTCCTTTTTCAAATCTATCGAATTCATATAGTTGATTCATTGTATATATTTTTAATGTATATTCTAGCGCCAATATACACTACTTTTAAATATTATCAAAACAAAAAAAACTGATGGTATTTCCATCAGTTTACAAAATTACTTAAGAACTTTTTTGTTTCTGAAAATGAAGAAATGCACCATACAGGTTCCAGGCGCACCCAATTTCCCGTATTTCAACAAATGATTCTTCTGTAGTTTTTTCTTTTAAATCTTCTAAAACAAAAGCTTTACCAAATGTATTTTTCCAATAATTCAATAAACTACGGAAAGTTACGATCTTTTCTTTTTCACTTCTATATGGATAATCATTATTCGGTACAATTATAGAAATAAGAATTTTATATTTTTTTGAAAAATCAATTTTTTTCTTTCGTTTAAATAAATCAGAAAAAAGGTTTTTAAGATTTTCTTCAAATAACATATACCCATCCCTATCATAAATAGTTCCATATGAACTGAGATTTTTTACTCTTTTTGCATATGCCATGTGTTTAAGATTTTAAATTATTATGTATAGTTTAATTTTCTAAAATCAAAATACCATATAAATAAAAAATCCCCTAAAGGGGATTTTTTGAGGTTTGTTACCAAGCAAAATGGGCGAACGCTTTGTTTGAATCTGCCATTTTGTGTGTATCTTCGCGTTTCTTGATTGCGATTCCTTCATTTTTTGAAGCAAGAATCAATTCTTCTGCAAGTTTGATATGCATTGGTTGGCCTTTCTTACCACGAGCTGCGTCGATAATCCATCGAGCTGCGAGCATATGACGTCTTTCTGGGCGAACTTCACGAGGCACTTGGTAGTTTGCACCACCGATACGACGTGAACGTACTTCCATGAGTGGACCTGCGTTTTTCATTGCAAGATCGAATACTTCGAGTGGATTTGGATTACTAGTCTTCTCTTTGATGATATCAAAAGCACCGTAGACGATACCTCGAGCTGTTTCCTTTTTACCATCCCACATAATCTGATTGATAAACTTCGCAAGTTTTTGTGAGTTATACAGAGAATCTGGTGTTGGAATATTACGCTTTTTTACTTTTCTTCGCATTGATTGTTTTAGATCATAGATATGCAGCTATACATACTACGATATGATTATAATTGAATGATGTTTCCCGTCATGATCACAACTCGAGTTTTCAAAACGGGATACTGATATTGGTAGATTACTTCTTCTTTGCGTCTGCTTTTGGACGTTTGTTACCGTAGAGACTACGTGATTGACGACGCTTTTCGACACCTGATGCATCAAGCACACCACGAACTATGTGATATCGTACTCCGATCAAGTCCTTCACACGACCACCACGGAGCATAACCACTGAGTGTTCTTGGAGGTTGTGTCCTTCACCTGGGATATATGCAGTAACTTCTTGACCATTAGTAAGACGAACACGAGCAATTTTACGAAGTGCTGAGTTAGGCTTCTTTGGAGTTGTAGTAGACACCTTAGTACACACACCTCGCTTGAATGGAGACGGGTAAAATGTAGGCTTATTTTTAAGTGTATTAAAACCACGAGCAAGTGTCACTGCCTTTGATTTATAGGTAACTTTTTGACGATTTTTTCTGATGAGTTGATTAACTGTTGGCATAATATATGTGTATTTGGTGCCTTGTGCTTGGTAATACTAATGAAACCTCACACAAAGTCGTAGAGATACTGTACTATGTAAAGGTAAAAAATGCAAGTCCTTGTCTTTATGTACGATAAAACCCTAACAATCTTGTTAGGGTTTTATACTTATACCTCCAATGTCTTACTAATATATCCGTTCTTGAGTGTCATCGTCGGTGTATTTGAGATGAGTGTATACGTACCATCAGGATTTTTCTTCTCAATAGTCATATAGTATGTTCCTGGTGTAACGAGACAGAAATATCGCCCTTCTGCATCAGTTACTTTGCGCATGATTTCCTTATTAAGTGATGCAACATACACACGAACAATCGCATACGGAAGCGGTGCACCTGTTGCTTTTTCTTTGACAATACCGTGCGGGCGAGGACGAAGACCTGTTTCTTTTAAAACAAACATAACGATATATAAGAAGAGTATACCAGCATTCAATAATCCAGGAACCACAAAGAAAGCAAATGATGTAAAGGCAAATCCAGCAAAGAAGACAATATCTGCAATATCTGCAATGATTACATCACGCTTGTGATAGAACCGCATGAATCCTTTATTCAATTTCTCTTGCTCATTCCAATCGAACTGCACTGCATCCATAGGAATATTCTTGGTAATAGCGCTGTCTGCCTGATCAACAGTAATTGTTTCGCCAAAATAAAGATCTTCATAGAGCTCATCGGTAGTTTTTGATGCGAGTTTTTTTGACGGGAAAATATAATTTGTCTTACCCGCAGAGATAGTGTATGTACCTGGTGCAACAAGGAATCCATATCGTCCATCAATATCAGTAATACTCGAAGCGACTTCATTACCTTGCATATCTTGCAACATGACATATACGGGATCAAGAGGGACTTTTGTCACACTGTCATACACGACACCCCAAGGCTTGCGTCTACGAAGTGCGAAGAATGAAAAGAATGAGCGCCAAACAGATTCAGGGATAGAAAACAAACTTCCCAAAAGACCTATTGTTCCAAGAATAGTGGTGACCAATTGCCCCGCTTTTGTTTTGACTCCAGACTGCGCCTTTTCTACCAATGAACCGAAGGAGGTACTCACGAATGTTACCCCTTGATTGAGAGTTTGTGCGGCAGCATTAAGCACATCAAGCCCAGGAGACGGTGTTTGAGATTGAGATGTAGGGTTCGTAGGATTTGACGGAGGATTATTTGATATTACTGGTGGATTAGAAATCGGCGACGTTGGTGGTAATGTCGGATCAACAGGAGGAGTAACTGGTGGATCTATTGGTGTAATTGGTACACAAAGAGATGGATTTGTCGCACAAGTAGCAGGTGTCGGCACACAGAGAGATGGTGTGTTTGCACAAGTTGGTGTCGGAGGAATAATGATCACACCGCCCGGCGGTGTCGTAGGAGGAGGTGTTGATGTTGGTGTCCAACTCGTCTTCACACACGCACCTGCACCACAATCAAATTTCAACCAACCAAATACTTCACTCCATGCGTATCCACTGAATTGTCCAGTACTTGTATTAATAGTCACCCCGCCGTTTGTCGGTGCGAAATTTATCCAACCAGCATTTTCGCCCCATGCATACCCACCGAGGACACCACCTGTCGTATTGGTCACCCCGCCGTTTGTCGGTGCGAAATTTATCCAACCAGCATTTTCGCCCCATGCATACCCAGTGATTGCACTGTCAGAAACACTAATAGCCGTACCGTTTGTAGTACGGAAGAGAACATCACTTCCATCTTCAGTAAATTGTGCTGTATAGTCTGTCGCATCTATCGTACCTGTTGCAGCACTTACACGAGAAACAGCTACTGTACTCACGAGGATGAGTACAAGAAAAAACACATATGAAACTTTTTGAAAAACAGATTGCATGTACACACATTGTACTACAAATTACACACCTGTCGCTAGTCTTGCAAAACCTAAAATGATTGGAGAAAGTATTGGAGAAAGTACAAAAATAAAAACGATGAGAACAACTAACACATTTTGTTCGAGAAATTGCTCAATCGCACGTGCACGTTTCGGTAAAAGAGAGAAAAGTATTTTTGATCCATCAAGCGGTGGTATCGGCATGAGGTTGAATATTGCGAGCCCGCAATTGATCACGACAATCATGTAGAGTAATTTGTACAAAGACACTGTGGCAAAACCAAGTGGTCCAGCAAAACGAAATATGAGCCCGAAAATGATTACGAGAATAATATTAGAAAGTGGTCCAGCACCAGCAACAAGCGCGTCACCATATTGATGACTAATATTGCGTGGATTGTACGGAACAGGCTTTGCCCAACCGATGATAAATTTTGGATTGATGAATGCCATAATTGCAGGCAAAATGACTGAGCCAAGTGGATCGAGATGTTTGAGTGGATTGAGTGTCAATCTCCCCTGCAACCGAGCAGTCGGATCACCCAACTTTTCCGCAACAAGTCCATGCGATACTTCATGTACCACCACAGACATCACCACAACAATAATAGAGAAAACAATATCGATAACTGGCATATATAAGAGTATACGGAAAAAATATCTAATTTCCAATTTCCCCTACCTAAAAAGGTTCCCTTCCTACAGAAACCCCTAAACATACATACGAGAACATTCATCTTGCATCGTTTTATTCTATATGCTATTATCTAACCCATATGGCAAAGACTTGTCCGATAACTAAAAAGACTTCTCAAATGGGTGGCGGGTACCACAACCGTGTTCGTGCTACCATTTTCCGACCAACAGGCATGAAGCGTAAATACCCAAACCTTCAAAAGAAACGTATTTATGTTCCTGAGCTCAAAAAATCTATCATGCTTGAAATCACTACAAGTGCAATGCGAACAATCGAAAAGAATGGCGCATACGCAACACTCAAAAAAGCAGGAATCATCGAATAAATAAAACACCGCATATATGCGGTGTTTTATTTATTCTTGGATGAGCGTCACTCCATCAGTTACAAAACGAATCGAACCCATCTTACTTGTTTCAAGATATGGAATATGTAGTTGGGTCAACCTGCTCAATACACTTGGATGCGGATGACCGTACGAATTATTTTTCCCTGCGGAAATGATTGTATACAACGGCGCGACTGTTTTCAAAAAAGATTCAGAGGATGATGTTTTTGATCCATGGTGTCCAAGCTTAAGAACAGAACTTTGCAATGCTATACCGTCATGTTTTACAAGATATAATTCTTTTTCGATAGGACTATCTCCCGTGAGCAAGAAACTTGTCGTACCATATGAAAGTCTCGCGACGATTGATGCTTCATTGGTTTCCCACCCTGTCGTGTCACGGTCTGGGTATAAAATATCCAGTACAATATTCTTTTCTGCATCAAGTACGATTCGCATTCCACGCCGAGCAAGTATTCGTTCTATCTTTTTATCTCGAATTCTTGATTGAAATGCTTGATATGTTTGCGTACTACTCGACACTCCAGGTTCGAACACTTTGTCGACTGTGTATGTATCGAGCACAAAAGGTAATCCCCCAACATGATCTGCATCCGGATGTGTCGCGATCACGACATCAATCGTATCATCACCAAAGGGTAACTCTGCACTCAATAAATCTAAAATCTTTTTTGTGCGACCGCCATCGATCAACACGTCGACATCATTTGGTGCTTCTATGAGAATTGCATCACCTTGTCCAACGTCAAGAAAAGTCACTTCGAGTGCATTGCTTGCAGGAAGTGTCTGGGGGACTGCATACACAACAACCCCGACTACCGTCACAAAAATAAAGGACGTTATGATGAATATCAGCTTTTTTCGCATATGCTATACTATCTCTATTATACAAAATAATCACACATTATATATGGAACACTTCACCTCAAAAACGTTTACCGTCCCGACACTTATCGGCATCTCAGCAAAAAACATCGAAGAGCATTTGAAACTCTACGCAGGCTATGTGAAGCATACAAATCTGATTCTTGAGAAAATTACCGAATACACAAAAGATGCAGAAACAAATGCATACGTCCTCGGTGAATTACAACGACGATTCAGTTTTGAATTCGACGGTATGCGCAATCATGAATACTACTTCGCTTCTCTTGAAAGTGGTCCACAAACGATCAACACAGAAAGTGCACTCTATAAAAAGATTACTGAACAATTCGGTTCATATGATGCATGGCTCATGCGATTCAAAGCGATCGCACTCACTCGAGGTATCGGCTGGGCAATCCTCTACTATGATGCACAAACTGACAAACTCCTGAACACCTGGGTAGAAGAACAACACCTCGGTCACCTCACCGGACTTACACCAATACTCGCACTCGATGTCTGGGAACATGCATATGTTGCAGACTATCACCCAAGTGGCAAGAAACAGTATGTAGAAGATTTCTTCACGAATCTCAACTGGAGTGTGATTGAGAAGAATTTCGAAAAGTAGTCTAAAAAAACACCAAATATTTGGTGTTTTTTTTATTTTATTGAACTAACTCTTTTAAAACTAACTTTTCTTCTGTGAGATTTTTATAATAAAAACTTTTTGTTTTATTTTAATAAGATGTGCATTGAAAAAACTGAGCGTCTTGAATAATTTTTTGATTAAGACTTTTAACTTCAAAGACAAACTCATTAGTATAAGTACCTTCTTTGGGAATCATTAAATAATACTTACCTAATGGAATATTGGAATATGAATAATACCCATTTACAACAAGTGTTTGTATACTATTATCGAACATAATATTCTCTAATTCTGTTTGAGTTTTTCCTTCTTGATTTTTTGATGCCGACAATATATCTGATTCACTCACAAAATAAATCTTTCCATTGTAATTTTTTAAACCACGACCTCTTTTTACACCACCTGCTGGAGTCCCTGCGGACGGGAAACAATCACCAGAACCAAATTTCACATTACCACTAATTGTATTATTTTGATTGGTATAAAAACTTGAATTTTGACTTGTATTTAAATTTGAAAATTTATCGTAACCCAAAAGTACAATAATCAAAGTTAAGAGTATTATTATAATTGAACTTGGTTTCATATATTTATTATATTAAACTATTTATCATCTTTCTCATATCCCCTCGCCACCATCCATACAAGTACCACATATATCCCTACCATAATCCACCCGACAGATGCATCGATAGTCACTTGTGCAAACGGCACAGTACTTGCCCAAGTCGTGATGGCAAGAAATACCTTGATGAGTCCGTATGTTGCGACACCAAAGATAATCGCAATCGGTCGCAAAAGAAATCCTGCAATTCCAGTGAGTGCTGTGCCGAACATGATGATCGGTACGAGTGGTACAACGACAATGTTTATCGGAAGTGATATAAGCGAGATTGCACCTGTGGTAACCAGAAGGAACGGTGACACACTGATAGTCGCCGCGAGTGTCGTCGCCACAACAGAACGTAACCCGAATCGTTCAGAAATATATGTCATTCGTTTTTCAAATAGTGGCGAGATGAAGACCACGCCAAGCGTTGCGATAAATGAGAGTTGAAACGATCGATCGAAAAAGAGTAGATACGGATTGAATACAAGCATGATGCAGGCAGTCACACAAATCGCGCGTCCGATATCATACGGCCTACCAATTAGCCGCGCAACGAGAATGAGACTTCCCATAATTCCCGCTCGCACCGCAGTCGCCGATGCACCAGAGAGGATGACGAAGAGTGCTACAGCAATGAGCCCAAATACGACTGACACCATGTACGGAAGTAATGATGAAAATACTTTCATAGTCGCTTCAGCCACAATCGAAATATTGTATCCAGAAAGTGCCACTACATGTATCGTCCCTGTTTTGATAAACATCTCTGTATATGATTCCGGAAGTGCATCACGTGCACCGAGTAATATTCCAGAAGCGAGTGAACTTTGTGGCCGAGGAATATATTTTTCTATATGTGCAATAATCGCGTGTTTGATTTTGAAAAGTCTTTGTCTAACAGGCATCTCATCAGTATGTTCTATCGTTTCTATCTTTGGAGAACGTATTTCATATCCGATTCCCTGTGCTTTCAAATAATACACGTAATCAAAAGATTCATTGCCGGAATCTTTAAGAAAATCATTTGATGGTTTCTGTATCTTTCCTGACAGAGACAGACGATCAGCAAATACAATAGTCGTATACGGATCGGTGCTCACACGAATGTGCGCGCCAGACACACTCTCTTCAAACACAAACCGTGTACGAGTTTCTTCTCGAGTCGGTTCACTGACAACCATTCCAGACAGTGATATATTTTCTCCTTGTTGTATATCAAGTACAGACCATGATTGTGATGCTTCATGCATTCGATACACAAGCACACCAAGTACACACATGATCAAGAAAAGAAATATTCGTACATACATTGCCACAGTTCTCTTTTGCAAAAACATATACACAATACTTGCACCCAACAAAAAAGCGCCGAACCATACGCGAGTACCTACCGCCAATGATTCGAACGCTATTCCAGAAATAAAACCAAGTGTTGTGAGGAGAATGATATACCCCATATCAGATTACAAGAGTGATTCGAGTGTCCATCGTCCAGTGACATCTTGTTCTTCTTGTTTATTCATCACTTTTTGATATTTCACCCCTTTCACACCTTTGACCCTCTTTTCACAATCAGTCCATGTCGCATCACGAAACACTTTGCCATTAATATACGAGAGGTATGCATATGCAGGTTTTGAAGATTTTTTACTTCCTGAAGTTTTCTTTGCATGTTTTGTTTTGATATCAAAAATATCACCACCGGCAATTTCTTGATATACAAAACTATCGCCAACGTACAGTTTCATTGACTGTCCTTCTGCAAGTGTAGTTGCGATGACATCACAACGCTCATTACCTACTACACCACTGTGTCCTGCAACTTTTTTCCAAATAATTTTTGCGATATTTTTCACAAGACCAGAAATACTTACGAGATCACGCCACAAGTCTTCGTTTTGTACGGGTTCTTTGGTAGATGTCCGCCAATTGTTCCGTTCCCAGTTTGTCACCCAAGACGTAATACCATTCAAGACATATGATGAGTCACTGTGAATAGTGACTGTATCGAGACTATCGCTGTATTTTTGATGCACCAATGTCAGTGCTTGTATAACTGCAATAAGCTCCATTCTATTGTTGGTTGTCATATCTGCACGTCCTCCTATTTCATGAATGAACGTGTTTGTTTCTGATTGTATTGCAAGTACTGCACCATACCCACCCTTACCAGGATTACCGAGAGAAGAACCATCAGTGAAAATAGTGATATTTTTTGATTGCGTGGTAGTTTTTGATTTCATTGAGAGTAGTATAGCAAAATAAAAAACGCCCGTCATGGGGCGTTTTGTTTTGTAGTACGTTTTCTCTCTCGCCATTCATCAATGTAACATGAAGAGGTATTTTGAAATCGTTTTCCTGTTTCTTTAAAATGTCGTTTTTTGAACTGTGTAATTTTTTTTGAAAAAATCTTTTTGTTTTCATACAACACGGAAAGAGAATCTTGGATCCAAGGAAAGAACAATTCCACCAACGCAAACTCGACCTCTGTCTTGATTAACACATGTTGTGCTTCTACTGACAATCCAATAGGCATCAATTGTGCATGGGCGAGTTCGTGCAAGAATACGCATGCTCGAGACATATATGCTCTCGAGCTATCATAGTAACCAGCCGAGTCAACATTGTACACAGAAATCGTACGAATTGGATAAACATATCGCCCATAGTCTGTGCAGGGAGAGCATGTATCACAAACAAAATAAATTCCTAAAACAACATTTTTATCAAAAAAATACTGTTTTCTTTTTTGAATTACAAGAGAATCAATATCACACACTTTCAAACCATTTGAACAAAGTTTTTTCAAAAAATCGGAAGGATTTTTTGATGTAACTGAATCAAGTGCCGAAAGCCATGAACGAAGCTCGATGGATGGTTGTTTTTTTATTTGGTTGTTTGACGAACAAAGAAACAACAAAAAACAACTCGCAATAAAAACAACCCGATGGTGAACATTTTTCATTATTTGAATGTATAAGGATATCTTTTTCTATTAGATACCAATAAGTGCAGGAAGTCAAATTTATACAATATCAACGATTCTCAAACGCAACTCAGTCTTCCTCATGAAGGTCGAAGATTCGACTCGAGCAATGAGATTTATTGGAATACCTGCTTCGAGGAGTACATCGAAACTTTTTTCCGTTTTAAAAAACGCAATGGCTCTAAGTGTCCTTCCATCTACATCAAAAGCGATTTCGAGGTGGTTTTTTTCTTTACCAAATCGCGCAACTTTTGTCGGCACGACTCCTGAAAAAAGAAACGTTGGTACTGGGTTCCCTACTCCGCACGGAGAAAATTTTGTAAGTGTTTTGTACAACCGAAGTGTTACATCACCAAGTGACAACTCGGCATCGTATCCACTATTTTTAATTACTTCCACATCTTCTGATATTTCTTTCTTTTCATACAATGCGGTCAGTTGTGTTTCAAGGAAATGTACTTGATCACGAGCAACGGTAAATCCTCCGGCAAGTTCATGTCCGCCAAATTTCAACAACGTCTCAGAAGGTAACGCAGTCATCAACGCGACCACATTATCACCTACCTGAGCTCGACACGATCCTTTGAATCCTTTTGTGCCATTATCAATTTCCTCATCATCTTCATTCCCACCCCAAACAAACACGGGACATTTATGTGTATCCATTATTTTACTTGCAATGAGTCCGAGGACACCAACATGCCACATAGGATTCCCGACGACAATTACCGGACCAAGTGTTCGCGACTCAAGTGTTTTATGTACTGCTCGCATACTATCAGCAACAAGTTTCTTCCGAGTATCATTGATGCGTGATAATTCTTTTGCATATGCACGTGCATCTTCGACAGAACGTGTGCGGAGTAAATCAAATGCCTTGTGTGGCGTGTCCATACGTGACGCAGCATTGAGTCTCGGCGCAAGGGTAAATGTGACATCTTCTTCATGAAGCGTTCGAGGATCAACACCTGCAAGTTTCCAGAGTTCTTGTAATCCAACACGTCCGTTTCTACGAAGTACTTGTAATCCCGCAGACGCAAGCACTCTATTTTCATCTACAAGTGGCACCATATCAGAAAGCGTTCCAATGGCAACCATATCAAGCAACCATCGCTCCCACCCAAGAGGCACTGAAAAGTATTCACCATATTTTGAAAGAAACGCACAGACACATTTGTATGCAACACCTGCACCACACAGCATGCGGTCTGGATAATATGTTTCAGTACCATCAGCATGCACTGTAGGTAATTTTGGATTTACGATTGCATACGCATGTGGAAGTATCTCCTGAGGCACGTGATGATCAGTGATGATCACATCAATGCCATGAGTTGTGGCGTATGCAACTTCATCAACAGCAGTAATGCCAAGATCGACAGTAATAATAAGATTCACATTATGTTGTACGAGAATATCAATTGCAGGCTGGTGTAATCCGTACCCTTCTTCATGTCTATCTGGAATATAAAACTCTACATTGTCATACCCAATCTTTTGAAAAAAATCATGGAAAATAACCGCACCCGGAATCCCATCACAATCATAATCACTATATACCGCAATACGCTCTTTTGCTTCAATTGATTCAAATATTCGCACAACAACTCGTTCCATATCAGCAAGCAAAAAAGGATCATATGTATGGCGATCATATGATGGATTCAGGAACACATCTTGTGTTTCTTTATCAGTAATACCTCTTTTTTCAAGAAGAATATCAATCAATGTCTGTGAATCAATCTGCATATATGGCAAAAGTATAGCATGTTTTACTCGATGGCATTCAGTGCTATACTGACATCAGAAATGTTCGTCTACACTTATGCTCATACTTCAAAAACCAAAAATCTGTTTGGTCGAAATTCCCAACACAGACATTAGTAACGCAACACAGTACATGGAAGAAAATCCTCTTCTCTCACTACAAGAAGAACCCTATGTCCCACCGAGTCGAAATTTTGTCTTTCGTGTGAGAAAAGAATTTGTAGAAAAATATTTAGATCCTCAGACATCTTTCCCGATGAAAGAATTGCAAAAGCAAGATGCGATTAGTCACACAGATGCAGTGCTTCTCAAACTTGAATTGGCGCTCATGGGACTTGCCCGAGCAGAAACAAATCACGTTCGACTTTTTTGTCCCAAAAATTATTTTTGGCAAAGAATCAAAGAAACAGAAAATCAAAATATCAAAGCGCATAATTTTGCTTGTATTGCATTTTCTACATCACTCACAGGAAAAGAACGTGGATTGCTGTGTTTAGATTTTATAGAACACATACAACCACTTTTCAGGACTGGCCCGGAATGGTTTTCTTCAACAAACACTTTTTTTCTTACTGGACGTATCTTTATGCGAAAATGGATTCAATCGGAGTGGAACAATCTACGTGGACTGAAACATATCATGTCACACACGTATGAAAATGATTATTTCTACAAAGACTACAAACCCGTTTCGCACAAAATCCATTTTTTGTTTGCACACGAAGAAAGACGATTATGTTTTTCCAGAATTCTTTCTTTAAGTTCTCAAGGTGTGCTCAAACATTTATATGAAAGAACATACAGTGAACATCACTATTGGAAAAAAGCACTTGTTATTACGGAAATGGAAAGAAGGATGAAATGAATGAAAGCCCCGCGCAGACGGGGCTTTTTTATTACCAGATAATCCGTGTATACTATTCATATGGATACTATTTTTACAAAAATCATCAACAGAGAAATTCCTGCAACGATTGTGTTTGAAGACGATACATCTCTTGGATTTCTCGATATCGGCCCAGTAGCAAAAGGCCACACCCTTCTCATTCCAAAAAAACGATATACATGGATGCAAGACACGCCGGACGAAACAATATCTGAGCTTTTTGTTACATCAAAAAAAATAATGAAAGCAATGATACAAGGACTTGGATGTGACTATGTTCAAGTTTCAGTTGTCGGTGAAGAAGTCCCGCACTTTCATATTCACCTCATCCCTCGCTATCACAACGATGGACTTCATGGATGGACTCGCCTTTCGTATGAAAACAAAGATGATCAAAACGACTATGCTCAAAAGATTATTTCTGGATTATAAAAATTTTTGTACAAACCCACGACACGTCTACGTTTTTTCGCATAATAAAGATCTCATATCATAGGTAGTATGTCCGTACTGTTTGACGAAGGAGTTTACGACATACTTCTGTGATATGAGATTTTTGAGAAAAAACGTATCGTGTCTTGATTTTTTGGATACTTTTTTATCAAGAAAAAAGTATTATGATAAATTTATCTCTCCAGTGCTTTAATTCCTGGAAGTGTCCCAGTCGCAAGAAAATCAATCGTCGCACCACCACCAGTTGAAACAAATCCAAATGATTTTTCTAATTTCATTTTTGATACGAGAGCAACAGTATCTCCCCCACCAATGACACTATATGCTTTTGATGAAGCTACTGTTTTCAAAAGGAGTTTTGTTGCTTTGTCATAGCCATCTTCATACTTACCAAGAGGTCCATTCCATACAATAGTCTTTGCTTTTTGTATAAGTGGAGCAATATCTGTAATAAAATTTGGTGCAATATCAACAATGGTGTCATTTGATAACACTTGAGAAATCGCAACTGCACGGCTCTTACCTTCCTTATCTTCTACTGTCACATCTTCTGGAAGGATAAGTTTTTTACTTTTAAGTATTTTTGAAAGATCAACACTCCCATCATCTACAAGTGACTTGCCTACTTCATACCCTCGTACCTTCAGTAGTGAATTGAGTAATGCACCAGCAACAATAATATGATCTGCTTTCTTTAGGTATTCTTTAATCAATGGAAGTTTTGTATTAAATTTTGCACCACTCAATATTGCAACAAGTGGAGTTTTTGGATTCTGTGTTACTTTTTGCAAATGAGTAATTTCACTCATCAACTGTAGTCCAGCATATGCAGGAAGAAGTTTTGGAAGAAGTGTGACAGATGCATGCTTACGATGAGATACCGCAAAAGCATCGTTCACATAGATATCGGCGAGTCCAGCGAGTGCAAGAGCAAATACTTTGTTGTTTTCTGTTTCTCCTATTTCTTTTCGAACATTACCGAGCAATAACACGTCACCATTTTTCATTGACTCAACATCAGATATAACTGATTCACCCACAACATCTTCAGTATGTAGTATTTGTGGAAACTTTTTTTTCATATACCACACAACAGGTGCAAGTGATTCTGTTCCGTCACCAAGATGTGACAAGAGTACTACTCGAGCACCTTTTTTTACCAAAAAAGAGATTGTTGGTAATGCAGCATCAATACGAAACGTATCAACAACTTTGTTGTTTTTTATAGGAACATTAAAATCCGTGCGAAGTAACACATACCTTCCTTTAATATTCCCAATATCTTTAACAGAATAGATTTTTTTCATATTATTTAATCCCATCTACAAGACCAATAATTTCACCGAATTTTTTACTAGAGAGACTTTCTCTGCCAACAAGTAACCCATCTACATGTCCTGCCTCAAGAAATGACATGCAGTTTTTTGTATTCACAGATCCGCCGTATATAACACGGACAATAGAAGCTGTTGCGGTGTCATACAACGTACTAATAACTCGCTTGATATAGATAGCCATTTCACCTGCTTCTTCTTTTGTGGCTTCACGAGTAGCTCCTTTGCCAATAGCCCATACAGGCTCGTATGCAATCACAATATCTTTTATTGATTTCTTCGCAATACCAACGAAGCACACTTCGATTTGTGTCTTGATAGTATGCAAATACCATCCTTCAGTATCTCGTATTTGTTCACCGACACACACGATTGGTTTCAATTCATGTTTGAGTACGGTCTTTAATTTCTTATTAATAACCGCGTCCGTCTCACCAAGTGCACGAAGTTCTGAGTGGCCGAGTAGTACATACTGTGCTTTGTATGACTTGATCATTGAAGCAGAAATTTGCCCAGTATATGAACCTTCTTCTTCCCAAAAAATATCTTGTGCACCAAGAGAACATTTCTTGATAACATCATTTGTAATTTCATTAAGATATACAAATGGTGGAAAAACAACAGTCTGCACTGTGCGAGATTTTTGAGCAACACTTTTTATTTCTTTAAATATTTTTTTTGCTTCCTTGTGTGAACTTGGATTCATTTTCCAATTTCCAGCGACAAGGAAAGATTTTTTAGTACGATTCATGCATATAGTATATCAGTTCTCAGTATAGAGAACCAAATAAAAAAAACCGCATCATGCGGTTTTTTTATTATCTATTACCAAGTTACTCTCATTGAACCATTTTGACCCTTGCCAAGAAGGTTAAAAACTGGATTAAGAGAACCTCCCATTCCTCCACTGTTTTCACTACCAGTCATTGAAACAGAAGGCACCTTACCTGCCCCAGGTGTACATGGTCCACTTGATGCTGTTCCTTGTCCAGGATTTGTTGAAATTCCATAATTAGAACCGGGCAGACCACCAGAAGCACCATACATTCCGTTGAAATAAACACTTCTACCACTTTTACCACCTGAGCCACCGTTGGCAAAATAAGTTTGATTTCCATTTCCTATTTTATTGATTGTCGCATAACTTCCATCGTTTCCATCATGAGGAACTCCGCTAGAATATCCACCAGCAGTACCTCCACCAGTACCTAATGAAACTTGATATTGTCCACCATAACCAATGTTTGGATGAGACAGGTACTGACCAGCACCTCCACCGCCTCCGCAAGTATTAAGATTGTTAATGTAATCATAAGCGCCTCCACCACCTCCAGCACCCCAAAGCTCAACAGACAACATTGCATTCGTTGGGAAATTAACAGTCATAACACCTGTTCCACGAGTCCAAGTCCATGAGCCAACACCTCTCACAGTTGCAGTGTCTTGAGATGATTGTCCTGTTTGATTTGTACATCTTACACGGAAAGATGTTGTTCCATGAGCGGTAATAGTAACGTTTTCGTTATTAACAGCCTGTGTTGGAGTAAAAGTTCCAGCCCAACCAGAAGCAGTACCACTATCAATAAATCTCTCACAACTCATATTACTAGTGAAATTACCAATAGTATAAGATACTACTGCTGCCTTACTAGGATTAGGAATTGTTGTGGTCGCTACAGTATAATTACCAGCCGTGAATTCATAAGAAGAACCACCTCCTGTAATAGTGTCACCAACATCAGATATATCTGTAATATCAACTTGTGGAGTAGGAACGGTACAGATCTTCAATCTCCCAGAAGTACTTGCGCATACATGCAAATCACCATCTGTGTTTGCGAGAGTTTCTGTTTGTATCCACCCGCCAACATACAAATTTGTACTTATAGTTGCTGGTCCAAATACCTGCAAATCACCAACTACAACAGTACTACCTGTTCGTGTTAAACCTAGTGAACCACTGTGATAACCACTAACTTTTGATAAAAATGTGTACGGTAGGATAGGTGGTGTTGGTATTCCACCATTAGCATCAACCAGTCCAATTGATGATATGAAACTTGTCGTATAATCAGAAACAGCCCAACGTCCATTTGTATTAATATT
>JADLDV010000034.1 GCA_020846455.1 Candidatus Nomurabacteria bacterium | reverse complement strand
TCTTTATTGTTGTTGTATTGAAAGGAGTATTTCAAAGAATCTTTAATTAAAAAATACCCGTTGTACATAATGTGTACAACGGGTATGTTGTTAAAGGTATTGTTTCAGTATTTTTCTTGAAGAAACATTTCTTCTGATTCTTTTAATTCCACTTTCTTTTAATTGTCGAATACGTTCCCTGTTGAGGCCTAGTATTTCCGCTATTTGATTTATTGTGTGTTCTTTTTTAAAACTAAGACCATAATACATAGTAAGAACCTCTCGTTCATTTTCTGGGAGTATTTTGTTGAGGACTTGAATCAGTTCTTTTTTTAGAGATTCATCAATCAAACTCTGATCAGGAGAACTTTCAGTATTTGGGATTGTTCCTAATAAGGTTATTTCTTCAAGGTCATTTAAAAATCCTATAGGACTATCAAGTGAAAAGATTTTTTCTTGACATCGTTCGATTTCACGTAATGTTTCAATATCAATTCCTGCACGTTCTGCAATTTCTTCATCTGGTACCAACCCTTCGTGTATTTGCTCAAGTGCGATTCTCGTTTTTTTTATTTTGCGTATCTCGCTTTGGCGGTTCAAGGGTATTCTAATACTTCGTTCTTCTGCAATTGCTCTTAGTACAGACTGGCGAATCCACCATACTGCGTGAGAAATAAATTTAAAACCTCTTGTTTCATCAAATTTTTTAGCAGCTTTTATCAAACCACGATTTCCTTCATTGATAAGTTCTGGTAGCGATAAGCCTTTATTTTGATAGTTCTTTGATACTGACACTACAAATCTAAGATTGGCTTTTACTAATTTTTCCAATGCTTTTTTGTCGCCTTCTCGTATCTTTTTAGCAAGAAGAACTTCTTCTTCTTGGGAAATCAAATCGTATCTCCCTATTTCTTGAAGGTATGCGTTGATAATATGATCTCGCTTTGTAATATTTTTGTCTATCTTGAATTGTCTCATATGTAAATGTGCTTTAGTTTTCTAAACACTTTATAACCTTTTTTGTTTATTTTGTCAATTTTCTGAAACAGTATCTCTGTATGGTATTATATCAAGATATGTCACTTGCTGTACGAAGATTTTTCTATATGGTACTCACACTTTGTGCGGTATTTTTCTTGCCATTTTGGTGTACTGTTTCTTTGCTCGTATTAGGTGTGGTGTTCTTTCGTTCATACTACGAATCACTTATTGTTGTTTTCTTGCAATACATACTGTATGCATCTTCTGTGGGTAGCGATGTTATACAAGGAAGGGTATATGTAGTAGCAGTACTGCTGTGTTGCGCATTTTGTATATATATCAAGGATACATTTATTCGAGATAATACACTAAACTTTCGATGATATTCAGACGTAAACAAAAACCAATATGGGATGCGATTGAGGCGGATGAAATATTTCTTGATTCATCAAATCTTCCACAGTTCGACACTCAGCAATTTGAAGGTCGTATTGAAAAGCCTATTACAAAAAGGGCTGTAATTGTTTGTGGGCTATTCTTTCTCTTGATTGGAGTTATTTTTTCATACCGATTGTTTGTGTTACAGATTGTGCGAGGTGAAGATTATTTTGCGAGAAGTGTAGACAATAGTTTGCACACAGAACCATTGTTTACCAACAGAGGAATTATTTACGATCGCTTCATGGTTCCACTCGCGTGGAATGTTGCTAGACCTGATGGAACACAAACATTTCAAGATCGTGTATATACTGAAAAATTAGGATTTTCTAATCTTGTTGGATATGTTTCGTATCCACAAAAAGACAAGGCGGGAACATTTTGGAAAACTGAATTCATTGGTCGTGATGGAGTAGAGAAACAGTACAATGAGCAATTGAAAGGAGTAAACGGTTTACGGTTGATTGAAATGAATGTAAAAGGCGAAGTTCAGTCGCACAATATGATTAACCCTGCTATCGATGGAGACAATATCGTGCTCTCTATTGACGCACGTGTACAACACAAACTTCATGAAGCGATTGCGCATATTTCATCTGTTGCATCTTATCAAGGAGGTGCAGGTGTAATCATGAATGTACACACGGGTGAAATACTGGCACTGACGAGTTATCCGGAATATGATCAAGAAACAATTTCTCAAGGAACAGATAGAGATACTATCAATCGTTATTTTAAAGATAAAAAAACACCCCTTTTAAATCGCGCAACATCTGGCTTGTACAGTCCGGGTTCAATCGTCAAACCGTTTGTGGCGATGGCCGTACTCGAAGAAGGTGTGATTAGTCCAACAAAAAAGATTTTGAGTACCGGAACAATATCAATTCCAAATCCGTATTTTCCAGATCAAAAGTCAATATTTAAAGACTGGAAGGCGCACGGGTGGGTTGACATGCGTCGTGCAATCGCAGTATCTTCCGATGTGTATTTTTATGCAGTCGGTGGAGGGTTTGAAGATCAAAAGGGTATTGGTATTGCAAATATAGAAAAGTATTCGCGCATGTTTGGACTTGGTGAGAAGACTGGTATTGATTTGCCTGGTGAAATCAGTGGTGTGATTCCAAACCCAGAGTGGAAAAAGAAAAATTTCAAAGGAGATATATGGCGTATCGGTGATACATATAATACCTCTATTGGTCAGTATGGTTACCAAATTACACCGATACAAGCAGCACGTTCCACTGCAGCGATTGCCAATAGGGGTGTATTGTTACATCCTCGTGTTTTGGCTTTGAAAGAAGGTGAGACTGTCACACCTGAAGCGATACTTCCGTTTAATCAAGAGTACTATACGATAGTGCATGAAGGTATGCGTCAGACAGTGCTCGAAGGTGGAACTGCTCCAAATTTGAATGTTCCTGGTGTGGATGTTGCTGCAAAAACAGGAAGTGCGCAGGTCGGTGTAGGGAATACTAATTTGAACTCATGGATTGTAGGATTTTTTCCGTACAAGGATCCTGTGTATGCATTTGCTGTGGTTATGGATCGTGGTCCAAAAAATCCAAGCGCAGCTGCCTCTGCAGTGATGTCAGAAGTGTTTAATTGGATGGTGGTAGAAACACCTGAATATGTGCGTTAATGCATACATTTGATATACTAGTACGTATATGGAACAAAAAACAATCAATGTAGCTATTAACGGATTTGGTCGTATTGGGAGAGCGTTTTTGAAATTGGCATGGAATCGTCCAGAAATTACTATTGTGGCCGTCAATGATCTTGGTTCTCTTGAATCACTTGCGTATCTTTTGCGTCACGATACGGTGTATCGAAATTGGGAACATGAAGTTGTCATAGACGGAACTGATCTTGTTATTGATGGTAAGCGAGTTAAATTTGTTTCAGAAAAAGATACTACAAAACTTCCATGGAAAGATTTGAATATTGATGTTGTTGTAGAATCTACAGGACTTTTTACTGCATACGAAAAAGCAAAATTCCATCTCGATTGTGGTGCAAAGAAAGTAGTTATCACAGCTCCAAGTAAGGGTGATGGATCTTTCCCAGGGGAAACAATTCTCTTGGCAGTAAACGAAGATAAATTTGGTACGTGTGCTGTTACCTCAAATGCATCATGTACAACAAATGCTGCATCACCACTTATTGGTATTTTGAGTGAAGCAATTGGTATAGAAAAAGCTATCTTGAATACTGTTCACGGATATACTGCATCACAGGCACTCGTTGATGGTCCAAGTAAAAAAGATCTTCGTGAAGGACGTGCCGCTGCACAAAATATTGGTCCATCTTCGACAGGTGCTGCGATTGCGGTGACTAAAGCATATCCAGAACTTACTGATCTCTTCGATGGTATTTCTATCCGTGTTCCGGTACCAGCAGGATCTATTGTTGATATTACTTTTATCGCAAAACGAAATACTACAAAAGAAGAAGTAAACGATATCTTGAAACAAGCAGCAGTGACTGCTCGATGGAGTGGAGTGTTTTCTGTAACTGATGAACCGTTGGTGTCTTCTGATATTCTTGGAAGTAAGTTTGCTTCTATTGCAGACCTTGAAATGACTCGTGTTGTTGGTGGTAATCTCGTAAAAGTGATGGGTTGGTATGATAACGAAATGGGGTATACTCATACGTTAGTTGAGCACGTTATTAAAACAGGGAAGACAATCTAATGATATGGAAAAAGTAAGGAAACCTTTAAGTATAGTAGTAGGAATAATTTTAGGTTGCATCGGTTTATTTTTTTTGTTTATAGTTTTTGTATTTCCACCTTTCGTTTTATTTGGTTTACCAATAGGAATTTTCCTTCTCTACCTGTCTTATAACAGTTTAAAAAAAGATTTTCAAAAAAATATAATTGACCATGTTGATATTGATGGAAATAATCAACTGGTAAAAGATACCAATAAACATAAAAAATCAAATCCTGTCATGATTATTTTTATTTTGATATTGGTAATCATTGTATTAAGATTAATCAGTTTCTTTTTTTTCACAGATCTATCTTCAATGAGGGCTGGTATGTAAAATTTATCCAAAAACAAATGAAATACATACTATCTATCATCACACTCATTCTTATCCTCGGAATATGGTTTCCAGTGATTCCATTTCCTGTTAAGCGAGGATATCATGGACCAAATGGGGAATTCTGTGGAATTGTCTATGATCCTAAATGTGACACAAACAAAATAGGATTATTCACATACGCAGATATACAAAAGATTATTCAAAATCATGCATACTAAGTATTTCTGATATACTAGAGTAATAATACTTTATAATAAATACACATGAACATTCATCCAATTTCCGTACATTTTCCAATAGCACTCTTTACTGTGTATGCAGTTATTGAGCTTGTTTGGAACAAATCATTTCGTGCAAATATCTTAACCTTGTGGATAAAGGTAACACTTCTTGTTACTGGAATTGTTGGTGCACAGGTTTCATTGATGACAGGTGAGACGGCAGAACATCTTCTAGGAGAAAGTACACTTATTGAAAAGCATAGCACTTTTGCAAACTTCACTGTATGGATTTTCGGCATACTTCTTGTTTCGTACATGCTCCATATACTTGATCAAAAAATAGTATTTCCAAAAGTTAAAACTTTTCTTGAGAAAAGACAATCAAAAGATGTACTTGTTCGAGCATGGGGGATACTTGTAAAAATGAAAGATTTCTTGATTATGACACCTATTGTGTATATTCTTGCGATTGTCGGACTACTCGCCGTGACTGTCACTGGTGCGCTTGGTGGGGCAATTGTATACGGTCCAGAAGTAGATCCAATTGTACAGTTTGTCTATAATGTACTTATGTAATATAGATAGAAAATGAGATATTGACAAATAATTAATAATTTGATATAATATAATTATATTATTCATAAACAATAAACACATATGGAAGAAATGAACTTTGGTGCTGATACAAAACTTACTGATCAAGAAATGATGCAAGAAAAACTTGATACGTTGCAAATGAAATTACTTGAAGCTTCTGATGAAGATAAAGGTGCAATTGAAGAAGAAATTTCTGAGCTTGAATAAAAACTCGGTTTGGTTTCATAATTATTTCAGTAAAAAATCCCTCATATGAGGGATTTTTTACTGGGTTGAGTCCGTGATATACTGAGTATATGAAAATATTTGCATTAATCAGCACTCTTTTATTATTTGTATTATTTTTCTTTTTTGTACGAATTTTCCCAAGTAAACTTCCGTGTATTGCTGTTGTAGGAGCAAATTGCAATATTACTGCTTTTGAATATTTTACAAATAGTCAAAATGTTTCTAAATAAAATTATGAAAATCTACATTGCCACAGATCATGCAGGGTTTGAGATGAAAAATAAAATCGTAGAATATGTTACATCTCTTGGGTATACAGTAGAAGATATGGGCGCGCTCGTGTACGATTCTCAGGATGATTATCCAGATTTTATCGCACCGCTTGCAGAGAAAGTTGCACTTGATACCGATAGTCGAGGAATTATATTTGGTGGAAGTGGTCAAGGTGAAGCAATAGTTGCAAACAGGGTTTCTGGTATTCGTGCAGTAGTGTACTACGGTGGTACACTTGATATCCCTCGTCTTGCTCGTGAACATAATAATGCAAATGTACTTTCTGTTGGCGCACGGTTTGTTTCTCTTGAAGAGATACAGCAAGTAGTACAGATTTTCCTTGAAACAGAATTTATCGGTGAGGAACGTCATGTGCGTAGAATTACAAAAATAGATAAATAATAGTATGCAAATCGTACCTGCAATATTGCCGAAAAATTTTAAAGAATTAGAAACACAAATGACTGAAGTTGTGGGCCTTGTGCCTGTTGTACAGATTGATATTTGTGATGGTGTATTTGTAAAAAATAGCACTTGGCCATATGGTGGAAGAATTGGTGCTTTCACTGATCCATCATGGCGCGCCATTGAGAGTGAAGAAGAAGGAATGCCGTATTGGGATAGTGTGGATATAGAACTTGATCTTATGGTTGCCGATCCAAAAGAAACACTCGAGAAATTAATCAAAATTGGTCCGACACGGATTGTATTTCACTATGCATCACTTGGCACAGATCCTGTAGCATTTTTCCAGACACTCGATCCGTATTATGGAAGTACTATGAAGATTGGTATTGCGCTCACTCCTAATATGTCTGTCGATCTTATTGCTCCACTTATTCCATATATTCATTTTGTACAATGCATGGGTATAGAGCGTGTCGGATTCCAAGGACAATCATTTGATGAACGAACCCTCGTTCTCGTGTCGTCTATTCATGCTACATATCCTGAACTTGAAATCAGTGTTGATGGTGCTGTTTCTTTTGAAAATATCGATGACCTCATAGAAGCAGGGGTTACTCGATTAGTAATCGGGTCAGCACTCTGGAATGCAGAAAATCCTCGTGCAGAGTTGCAAACATTTCAAACACATGTGGGAATAGAAACAGTTGAAGAAGATGATGACATGCTATAATTAAAAGCATATGAATCTTGATGATAAAAAAATAAATCAACTCGAAAATACAGCAAATCAGATTCGCATTTCTATTATTGAAATGTTGATTCAAGCAGGGAGTGGTCATACTGCAGGTCCTCTTGGTATGGCTGACGTATTTGCATTATTGTATTTCCATATACTCAAACATGATCCCAAAAATCCTTTTTGGTCAGATCGTGATCGTGTAATTCTCTCAAACGGCCACATTTGTCCAGTACTCTATGCGACTATGGCGCACGCAGGCTATTTTCCCGTAGAAGAATTACAAACATTGCGTACATTCGGTTCACGACTTCAGGGTCATCCACATCGAGAATTCCTCCCTTTTCTAGAAACAAGTTCTGGTCCACTTGGTTCTGGTCTTTCTCAAGCAGTTGGAATGGCACTTGCTGATCGTATTGATACTGGAGTTACATCAGAAAAATATTTTTATTGTTTTCTCGGTGATGGTGAATTGAACGAAGGACAAAACTGGGAGGCAATTATGCTTGCTGGAAAAGAAAAACTCCGCAATTTGATCGCAATCGTTGATCGTAATAATATTCAGATCGATGGATATACAGAAGATATCATGCCGCTCAATGATCTTGCTGAAAAATGGCGTGCTTTTGGATGGCATGTACAAGAGGTGGACGGACATAATTTTGAGGCGTTGAATGATGCAGTAGGGCAAGCACATGCAATGTTCGAAAAACCATCAGTTATCATTGCACGGACAATTCCGGGAAAAGGAGTGAAAGCTTTTGAGCGAGATTATCACTGGCATGGTACTCCACCCAACAAAGAACAAGGTGCACTCGCACTGCAGGAATTGCGTACACTCGGAGGAAGAATTAAGAGTGAACATCAATAATCTATTTTATGTTAAACCCACATCTAAAACTCAATACAAAAACATTCATGGATGATGTTGAACAAGTTCCTATTCGCCAAGGGTTTGGTGAAGGTCTTGTTATTGCAGGAAAAGCTGATGAGCGAATTGTGGCGCTCTGTGCAGATCTAACGGAATCAACCAAGATGAATCTTTTTAAGGATGCATTTCCAGAACGATTTATCGAAATCGGTGTCGCAGAACAAAATCTTGCATCTGTTGCTTCAGGTATGGCAGCAATGGGGAAGATCCCATTTATTTCAAGTTACGCAATGTTTTCTCCTGGACGTAATTGGGAACAGATTCGTACCACTATTTGTTATAACGATGTACCAGTGAAAATTGCCGGAAGTCATGCGGGTATTTCTGTGGGTCCTGATGGTGGAACACACCAAGCGATAGAAGATATGGCACTTATGCGTGTATTACCAAACATGGTTGTCATTTCTCCTTGTGATAGTATCGAAGCAAAGAAAGCAACACTTACACTTGCAAAGACAAATACTCCAGTATATATCCGTCTTGGTCGTGAGAAGACACCTGTCATGACTACCGAAGAAACACCCTTTGAAATAGGGAAGGCAACACTCATGTATAATCCAGATCATGGTTTGGCTCATGTGGGAATTATTGCAACCGGTGCGCTTGTGCACAAAGCACTTCTCGCAGCTCGTGATCTAGAAAAGACAGGTGTCCGATGCAAGGTGCTTAACCTCTCAACTATCAAACCACTTGATACTGAATCAATCCTTGCTTTGGCAAAAGAAACAAAAAGAATTGTCACAGTTGAAGAGCATCAAATTGCTGGTGGTATGGGAAGTGCAGTAGCTGAATATCTCGCACAGACATTTCCTGTATCAATTGAATTTATTGGTGTGCATGACCGGTTTGGGCAATCAGGAACTCCAGCGCAACTGATCCGTGAATATGGGATGGACAGGGAAGATATTGTGAATGCAGTGAAGAAACTTCTCCACTAATAAAAATCACCACATGTGTGGTGATTTTTATTAGTTCATATTTGGGTCTTTTGGTGAAAGTACGCTTTCTCGATTAATAATCTCGTCCTCTAATCTCGAGACTTTCTCGTTGTGATCAATAAGATTACCATCCTCTGTGTTTGCGATTGAATCTAAATTGTTGAATTTTCTTAATGCATCTTCGTATTGATTTTTTACAGAATTATATTGCGGCGTGTTAATCTGTCCACTCATTTCAAGCTCTCGCAACTTTTGTTCAAGGTCATCTTTTCTTTCAACAATACGTTGAAGTTGATCAAAACGAGCAGAATGTTTTTCAATTGGAATAGCTGCAATTTGTTGTTTGTATAAAAGTTTACCAATAACATCTTCTGCCATATGCAAGGTTTCTTCTGTGAGATCTTGCTGATATTCTTTCTTATCAATATAAGGACTTCCTTCTATCAGTTCATATTCATCTGATGTTTTTTTAAATTCTTTTTGTGAACTATCAATCACACTTTTTTTGTGCTCGAATGGTTGATTTTTCGAAACTCTTTTTTCAAGAGCCTCTTCTGTAATTGTTGTTTTTTTCTGTTCAAATTTTTCTGACATAGATTTTACAATATAGTTATTTTGTAATGTTCAGGTGCTTTTACTAGGTATTCTTTGATTTGTTCTTCAGTAAGTAATCCTTCTTGTGCTCCTACATGTTGTACGACAGACATAGAATTGATTGGTCCCCAGAGAAGCGCTTCTTCGAGTGGGAGTCCTTTTGCAAGGGCAACCGTGATACTTGAAGCGCATGCATCACCAGCTCCAGTACGTTCTACTGGAGGTGCTATATCTGGATACATCGGAAGGAACATAGTTTGTGTGCCATCAGATGCGTAAAGACCTTTTGGTCCATCAGTAATAACAACAATCTTTGGCCCGAGTTGTGCAATTCCGTTTAAGAGCGATTTTATGTCACTTTCTGTTGTTGCTAAAATTCTTTGTGCTTCTTCGATGTTACAAAAGAAAATATATGTATGAGCATAGATATCTTCGAGTTCTTTTGTCCCGAGTTTCATCTGGAATGTGCCTGGTTGAAAGGCAAGTTTTGCTTCTGGATGAGCTGTAATGTATCGTGCAATATCATGATGAAATTCTTTTGAGGTTTCTGCGAGAGAAGAGATGTATATGTATTGTGGTACAGGAAGATCTAGAGGGAGTTTGTATGTAAAAGGTGCGTGTTGTACAAGAATAGTACGTTCTGATTCATACCAGAGTACATAGTGATAATTGGTCGGAGAGACAGGGTCTGTCGTTATATATTTTGTATCCACGTGTTGTGATTGCAAAGCTTCAACACACTCTCTGCCATTTTGATCATTTCCAATAGTTGCTACAAGTGAAGCGTTGAGTCCGAGGCGTGCAGCACTCACTGCTGCATTGGCACTATTGCCGACACCTTTTACTACTGTTGCTGACTCGAAAGGGATTTTGTCCCCAAATCGCATAGAAAGCGTGCAGTTTACATTATTGATATCGCAGTGCACTGAAGCGTCTTTTATACGGATAAATGCATCAGTCACCACGTCACCGATTGCAAGAAAGTCTATTTTTGTGTCTGTATGTTCCATAGCAAAATTATAGCATTTTCTTGAGTTTGTATGCGAATATAAAATTAGTGGTATTATATGATGTATATGCAACAACAAAGTATAAAAACCTCAATAGGAATTCTCGTATTATTTTCATTACTCGTAATTGGTGGGTTGTTTTTAGGTAAAAAACAACATGAACAAAAGGAACTTTCTAGTTCTGCATCTTTTGAAAATATAAATATTGAAAAAGTCTCAAGTTCAAAAACATACCCTGGTTTTGAAATCACTCTTTCTTATCCTAAAACAGGTATAGTTGCTATTGATACCATTATTGCTAATAGTGTAAATGAATCAGCACAAGCATTTATGGATGACGTTGGTTCTGAAAGATTGCCAGAAGAAAAAGCATATACATTTAATGCAAATTTTGATACATATATTGGATTGAGAACAATAACATTTGTTTATACATTTTCTGACTATACTTACGGGGCACATGGGAATCATGTTGTAAAAACATTTACGTTTGATTCACAAAATAGACTCATTACCCTCGAAGGTGTTTTTGTTGACGTCGATACTGCTCTCGTGACACTTGCTCCGTATGTAGCGGATATTTTAAAACTGAAACTCGAAGATATGTTTGATAATGATTGGGTAAAAGACGGAACAACTCCGACACAAATAAATTACAGTTCGTTTTATCTTACAAAAGATAGTGTTGGATTTATATTTGATCCATATCAAGTCGCACCATATGCTGCTGGAATTAGTGAAATAGAAATACCTTTTTCAAAGTATAAAGAATTATTTAAAAATACCTACACACAATAATCTTATTTTATGGATACATCTACGATTCGTCAAAAAGTATTTATTGAAACCTTGTTGATATTTTTATTACCGGTACTTCTTTTGTATTTTGGTATCATTCCAATAGAGTTTCGTTTTCCTCTTCTTGGTGTACTTGTCTGTGCAATCATTGTGATTGTTTTTCGTGAGAAGTGGGGATTGAAAGATTTTGGTATTCAAGTGCCAACACGAAGACAAATATTTTTGTATATAGGTGCAACTGTGCTTGGATTTTTTTCACTACTCTATTATGCCGTGTTGATTGGTACACCACTCAATGCACAGGTACTCACGAGTAAGTGGTTCCTTCTAACATTTTTTCCTGTGAGTGCTTTGCAAGAAGTTGCATATCGAGGATTCTTGATGCCTATGTTAAAAAAAGTTTTTACTGATCGCATGACAATCATTCTCGTGAATGCTGCACTCTTCACTGTGCTTCATATCATCTTCAAAGATCCTGTTGCAATACTCCCACTATCTTTTATTGCAGGATTGTTTTTTTCTGTGTTGTACATGCGTGCACCAAATTTAATTCTCATTTCTATTTGTCATGCGATATTAAATTTCTTTGCAATCTTGTTTGGATTTTTCTTGGTATAATAATTTTTTAAAAATAAAGATTTGCAAATAGGGAATATTAAAATAGTAAATCTTTGTTCCGTCTGCGTTCGGATGATATGAAAGTGTGTACACTTTCACTCACTCCTCATTTGACGTAATAAAAAAACACAAAAAGAAAAACCATCCTAGAGGGATGGTTTTTATATGAAGTTGTAAAAAGGAAGAGCAATGTATTTGATGTTGTCGAAGGACGAGAGGGAAAGAGCGAGTAAGAAGAATGAGTATAAGTTATGGAAGTGAATAAGATGTTAGTTGATTTGCTTGGTGTGACAAGACAGTTGTATAGAATTTTTTAATAGTAATTCAAAACTGTATGTCTGCAAATTATTGCCATCTGTATTTCCAAAGATCATTTCCTTACACTTATATTGTAGCGCGAAGGGAATTATCGGTCAACACAAAAAGGGGAAAACTTTAGGCTTATTATATAAGGTTAGAAGGAAAATTTTGCACGGGTCCATAAACACATTCTTTTCTTCGAGAATATACTGCCCACATTCTGTCTCCGTAGCAGTAGTGCCACCATTCTCCTGGATAATATACAAAACCTACCGAAGTCATTGCATTACGAAGAATCGCTCTGTTTCTTTTTTTGTTCTTGAGAAATATTTTTTACATACATGGGAAATTTTTTTCTTTCATTCATGTTTGTGTTTTCATTGGGATATAGTGTTCCCATATCGTATTGATTTCCGTTTGTATTCAGGAGTGTTGGATCTAGTGCTCCACCGCAATTATGATTTGCAAGAATATTTGGTCGAGCAGACACTAGAGATGCTTCATGTATTATTTTTTCTTCAGTCCATTCGGGAAATTCGTTCTTTATTTTTTCGATTGTTCTGTCCCAACTTTTTTGTTGTTGCTCAGTACTTCTGTATCCTTCTATTATTCCAAAGCAATAACCTTCAGGAAGAAATGAAGATGCTATGAGTAATCTGTCGTAGATATTTTTTCGTACAAGAACTGATGCTTCGTATAAATCTTTTATTGGAAGAATTTTTATTTTTTCTGTTTCTTGTATTTTAACAAGTTGTTCATTAGATTCGTTGATCACAACAGTGCTCCAATATTTTCGAGAAAGGGTGAATGTGATTTGAGGAGTATTTAAAATTTTTTGATAAGAGTATTTTAGGTATTCGATAATTGTTCGCATAAAATTATCATAACATTCTTTTAAACAAAAAAAACAGTATACGGAAGTATACTGTTTTTGTTTTTATTTGGAGCCAGCAGAGGGATTCGAACCCACGACCTACTGTTTACAAAACAGTTGCTCTACCAACTGAGCTATGCTGGCACATCCCACAAGACTGTGTGGGGCAGGTGGATGGATTAGTTCAATCCATCTTCTTCGCGAAGCTTTTTTCTAAACATTCGCATTTTGTTTCTGTATTCTTTTGCGGTATTCATCAATGCTTGTTTCTTCTCTAATACCTTCACGTTTTTTTCTTGAAGAGTACTATGTAACCGAGGAAACTTTTCGCGAGTGGTCTTTTCAATAATATGAACTATGATGACCCACCCCTTCATTAATGTTACCGCTATGTAATGAAAGAATCGCTTTACCGATTGTATCACAACTTTTTCTATTTTTGCAACTTTTCCCTGAATCATCACCTGATGTATATCCGATATCCCTTGAGGATCGATATACCCACGTCTAATCTGAATGATGCGGTTTCCAATCATCCATACGGTGATACAGAGGGCTATGCAAAATATACTAAAGAGGAATATCATAATAACGTTTGTTGTCGATAATTAAATAGTGAACATTTTGTACACGGTAATATCTGCACCATGTTCTTTGAGAAGAGCACTTACTGTTTTTTCTGGATTCTTAACAAACGGTTGTTCAAGGAGTGCTCGTTCTTTGAAATAAGTACTTACTTTTCCTTCCAGCATTTTTGCTTTGATGTCTGCTGGTTTATCAATTTGCGCTACTTCTTCTTCAAAGAGCGCCTTGAATTTTGCACGAGTTTCTTCATCAATATCTTCAATTCGAACAAATTCTGGTTTCATTGCAGCAGCATGCATTGCGATATCTCGTGCGAGCGCAGGAGTACCAGCTGAAAGTCCGATTACAACTGCAAGTTTTGGATTGTGAATATATGTTCCAATAACTGGTGCGTCTATCTTTTCAATTGATTGCAAAAGAATGTTTTCACCAATTTTTTGGATAACGGTATTGATCATATCAGGAGCAGCAGCAAGTGCTGTCTCGATACTTTCTGTTGTTGCTTTTTCTGTAAGCGTGTTTGCAAGAGCAACAAAATCTTCATTTTTTGCCACGAAATCAGTTTCGCAATTGAGTAATGTAACTACAGCACTTGTGTTTGTTTGTTTGATCACAATAATACCATCATGTGCTTCACGGTCTGCTTTTTTTGCAGCCATGTCAGTACTTTTCTTTTTGAGAATAAGTCGTGCTTTTTCCATGTCGCCAGCGGCTTCTTCAAGCGCTTTACGGCATTGCATAACTGAAATTCCAGTTTCGTCACGAAGTTGTTTTACTTGTTCTGTGGTGATTTGCATATATATCAATGTACAAAATTATAAATTAAATAAAGATTAATTTGCTCGCGCGCCTTTGTATGCAGAAACGAGTTCATTTATGAAGTATGAAATACTTGAGATTGAACCGTCATTTGCAACAACAGGGTATTCAATAGTTGAAATGTTTGTGTCAGTATTTGCGAGTGCAATTACTGGTACACCCATTTTTTGCGCTTCAGTTACTGCAATGTGTTCACGTTTACTGTCGATAACAATCATTGCATCCGGAAGCTTTTTAAGATTTACAAGTCCACCGAAGTTTCGTTGTAGTTTTGCGATTTCTTGATCAAGAAGCAAGCGCTCCTTTTTTGTATACATATCAAGTTCTCCTTTTTCACGCTTGTCTTTCAAATCTTCGAGACGAGCGACACGTTTTTTGATTTCTGAAAAGTTTGTGAGAGCACCACCGATCCATCGTTCTGTTACCCAAGGCATATCGAGCTCAGCTCCTTTGTTTTGGATAATACTTTTTGCTTCAGCTTTTGCGCCGACAAAGAGTACTGTCTTTCCTGTGCGTCCGAGTTCTGCAACAAATGCTTTTGCTTGTTCGAGGAGCACTTGAGTTTTTTCGAGGTTGATAAGATCGGTTTTGTTTTTAGTTCCGAAAATGTACGAAGCCACTGATGTGTGGCGACGTGTCTTACTGTAGCCGTAGTGTGCACCTGCGTTAAACAGTGCGTTTACTCCAGCATCTACTTCTGTGTTTTTTGACATAGTATATAAATGTAATTACGTATTAATTGGTTAACCTGTCCCGTTTATGAGCATTACAGCTTATAGACAATTCACCTGAAGTGAATCACGAAAACAGTGACGTCATAATACCAAAGAAATCATACTTTTGCAAGGGTTATTTTGACCTAGAGGTTGTTTTGGAGTAGTATGAGACTATATGAAATCAACTCAATCATTCGAGGAAAAAAGTATTACCAGTCGTGCAGAAGATTACAATCAGTGGTATTTGGATATTATTGAAGTTGCTGATTTAGCAGAGCATGCTCCTGTTAAAGGATGTATGATCATTAAACCTTATGGTTATGCACTTTGGGAAAAAACACAAAGAATTCTCGATGATGCTTTTAAAAAAACAGGAGTTCAAAATGCATACTTTCCTTTGTTTATTCCAGAAAGACTTCTCAAACGTGAAGAAGCCCATGTTGAAGGGTTCGCACCAGAGGTTGCCATGGTAACACACGCGGGGGGCAAGAAACTCGAAGAACCGCTCGTTGTACGACCGACATCAGAAACTATTATGTATGATGTTTTTTCAAAGTGGATTCGTTCACATCGAGATTTACCACTTCTTATCAATCAATGGGCAAACGTAGTGCGATGGGAAATGCGCACAAAACTCTTTTTGCGTACAACGGAGTTTCTTTGGCAAGAGGGGCATACGGTACATGCAACATATGAAGAAGCAGATGAACGAGCTCGGATGATGCTTGATATATACAGAGACTTCGCTGAGAATTATATGGCGATTCCTGTTATCCCTGGTCAAAAAAGTGAATCAGAAAAATTTGCTGGTGCACATGCAACATATACTTGTGAGGCAATGATGCAAGATGGAAAAGCATTACAGTTCGCAACGTCACATAATCTTGGTCAAAATTTCGCAAAAGTATTTGACGTTACATTTCTTGATGAGCAAAGTACTAAACAGTATGGATGGCAGACAAGTTGGGGTCTTTCAACACGGACTATTGGAGGATTGATCATGACACACAGTGATGACAAAGGTTTGGTGCTTCCTCCAAAAATTGCTTCAATTCAGGTAGTTATTATTCCTATTGTTCCAAAAGAATGGGATGCAGAACTTGTAGGAGAAGAAACACGTGCACTTGCAGAAAATCTCAGAAACATTGGTTTATCAGTGCATGTAGATAAGAGAGATATTCGTCCAGGTGAAAAGTTTTATGAATGGGAGAAAAAAGGTGTTCCTGTTCGTATTGAAATCGGGCCAAAAGACATTGCTGCAAATACTGTGGTTGTTGCTCGTCGTGATACAAGTGAAAAGAAAGTATTTCCATTAACTAATATTGCAGAAGAAATTTCAGTACTTCTTGATACCATTCAAGTTGATATGTTGATGCGCGCGAAAGCATACAGAGAAGAAAAAACTGTTTCTGTAGATACATGGGATGCATTTGTTGAAAAAATTGAAGCAGGAAATTTTGTTCTTGCACATTGGTCTGGAGATGCAAAAGTTGAAGCAGAAATAAAGGAGCTTACAGGAGCGACTATTCGTTGTGTACCATTTGAACAACCAGAAGAAGAGGGTGTCTGTATAAAATCTGGAAAAGCATCACACAAGCGAGTTGTGTTTGCAAAATCATATTAATCTATGTTCAAAAAACTCTACCAACTATTTTCAAATGACATCGGTATCGATCTTGGTACAGCCAATACATTGGTGTATTTGAAAGGTCACGGCATCGTCATCAATGAACCATCAGTCGTCGCAGTCAATCAAAAGACTGGTCGTATTGTTGCTGTCGGAGTAGAAGCTAAACAAATGCTTGGACGTACACCTGCACACATCAAAGCTATTCGACCACTTGTTGATGGTGTTATTTCTGATTTTGAAGTAACAGAAGAAATGCTCACGTATCTCATTGGTAAAGCAGAAAAAATATCAAAGAAATTATTTCGACCACGTGTTGTGATCGGTGTGCCTTCTGGTGTGACCAACGTAGAAATTCGTGCAGTATATGATGCGACTCGTAACGCAGGTGCAAGAGAAGTGCATATTATTGAAGAACCGATGGCTGCAGCTATTGGTATCCATCTTCCTGTAAGAGAAGCAGTCGGATCACTGATTGTAGATATTGGTGGTGGTACGACAGATATCGCCATCATTTCTCTCGGAGGAATTGTTCGATCAAAGAATCTTAAAGTTGCAGGAGATAAATTGAATACTGATATCATGACATATCTTCGAGATGAGTTTAAACTTATGATTGGCGAGAAAACTGCTGAGCAAGTGAAGATTGCTATTGGTTCAGTGATGCCAGAAAAAACCATGGAAGCACTTGTGCGTGGTCGG
This sequence comes from Candidatus Nomurabacteria bacterium, assembly GCA_020846455.1. Lineage (GTDB taxonomy): Bacteria > Patescibacteriota > Minisyncoccia > Phycocordibacterales > UBA9973 > JADLDV01. The sequence goes on along the minus strand of JADLDV010000034.1, from coordinate 29,935 downwards.
GATATGGTGACAGGACTTCCTCGTGAAGTGATCATTACCGATGCAGATATTCGGGAAGCGATAGCACCTTCTGTACACAATCTTGTCGACGGTATCAAGGAAGTACTTGAAACAACACCACCTGAAATTCTTTCAGATGTGATACATCGTGGACTTATTCTTGTTGGTGGTGGAGCCTTGCTCCGTGGACTCGATGCACTGCTTCATTCCGTCCTTCATGTTCCAGTGTACAGTGCTGAAGATCCTCTCTCTGCTGTTGCTCGAGGAACAGGGGTTATTTTGGAGGATGTTGAGTCATATGATGAAGTGTTAGTACATATACACGATGAATTACCTTCTCGTTAAAAAACAAAAACTTCGACGTGTACTTATTGTGATAGTAGTCACGCTTTTTTGTGCTGGAATATTTGTATACTATGCCCCAATCGCTCGAGGGTTATCTTGGTTCGGTGTCACTATTACTCGACCATTGTGGTCAGTTCGCAATACGGTTGCGAATAAAACTTTTTTATTCAAAGAACATTTCCGTTTCAAAAGTTCTCTTATCAAAGAAAATGAATTATTGAAATCTGAGCTCGCGGAGAAAGAATCCTTTCTCGCCGACTATGCGAGTGTTCTTGCTGAAAATATAAAAATAAAATCTCTTCTCGGACGTACCAATACTGAATCAACTATTCTCGGTACAATTCTAGTCAAGCCAAATCGTTCTGTATACGATACGCTTATTCTTGATATTGGCAGTGATGATGGTGTACGTGTTGATACGAAGGTGTATGTTGATGGGATTATCTATGTCGGTGATATTACTTCAGTTACTGATAAGACTGCGCGCGTCACGCTTCTTTCAACAGCTGATAAAGTTACACAAGTTTCTATTGACGGCAATGATACGACACTTGATCTCGTGGGAAATGGGGGAGGAAGTTTTGAAATGAATGTGCCAAAAGGATTTGAACTTATCGAAGGAGTGCAAGTATCTTCTCTCGGACTTCGTAAACATCCAATTGCAATTGCTGAAAAGGTAATTTCAGATCCTCGTGAACCGATTCAGAAAATCCTTCTTCGTTCATTAGTGAATATTCAGGAAGTGCGGTTTGTACAGGTGGAGAAATAAAGTAAGGTATTTGGCGCTAGGTTTTAGGTAATTAGAAAATAAAAAAAGAACTCATCGCGAATGATGAGTTCTTGAACTAATTGAAAATTTTTACTCGAAAGTAATATGACCTTTTTTTTGTTTTGGTTGAGTAATAACCTTTGAGTGTTATTATTTTTTGTTTACCAAAAACAATTTTTACATCGACTGGCAAAGAAAGGTTTAGAAGATCTTTACCTTCCACACAAATTGAGATATTCCATGAATGACCGCTCCCGTCCTCTGCTTGGATGCTTTGTATTACAGATTTTAAAATTTTTCTGGGTACTAATTTACCGCCTAATACTGGTAAATCAAATTTTTTCTCTGAGTCTTTTATAACAAAACTCACTTTTATCTTTTTTTCGGAGAAAAGACGTAAACCATCAAACAGTTCTTTCTTTGAAGGACCGTTTGTAATACTAATTGTTTTTGACATCGTACGATGAATTTAAAAGAACTCACCAAGCATTATACAGAGGTTAGTGATTACTCTGGAATCATGTGATCATCTCTCAGTACTGAAAGAACTATTTTTATATTATCATATTTATATACAAAAGTCAAGTACTCTAAAAATTCTTATTTTGTTATAGTCTAAACATCTTGAAACCACTTACTTTTACCATAGAAAAGAAACTTGATGGCGCTCTTGGTCGGACAGGAATAATAGAAACTCCACATGGTGTGATTCATACACCTGCTTTTGTGACCGTCGGCACCAAAGCTACTGTAAAAGCACTTACTCCAGAAATGCTCGCTGATCTCGGTGCACAAGTTGTTCTCGCCAATACCTACCATCTGTATCTACAGCCGGGTGATGAATTTGTCGCGCAAGCAGGCGGATTGCATACATTTATGAACTGGCAAGGTCCGACAATGACTGACTCAGGAGGATTCCAGGTATTTTCTCTTGGCGCAGCGTATGGCAAAGAAATCGGCAAAGTAGTGAAAGCTGTTGATCCGAGTATGCAAATCACAGAGCGTTCGACTGCAGATGATGGTGTGCCTCGACTTGCGACTATCGGGAATGACGGTGTATCTTTCCGTTCACACATTGACGGAAGCCTTCATTATATTACTCCAGAGAAATCTATCGAGATACAACATAATCTCGGCGCTGATATGATTTTTGCATTTGATGAATGTACGTCACCTGTAGAAAGTGACGCGTATCAAGAAGAAGCTCTTGATCGTACCCATGCTTGGGCAAAGCGCAGTCTCGAACGTCATGAACAACTCGAAAAAGAAAAAAAGGATTCACAAAAACCACAAGCATTATTCGGTGTTATTCAAGGTGGCAGAAACGAACTCCTTCGCAAAAAGTCTGCACAAGCGATCGCAGATATGCAGACACAAGAAGGGAGATCATTTGATGGATTTGGTATCGGTGGATCATTTGCAAAAGAAGATATGGCAACCGCGGTCAAATGGGTGAACGGTGTACTTCCAGAAGATAAACCTCGGCACTTGCTCGGTATTGGTGAGCCTGAAGATTTATTTATGGGGGTAGAACAAGGAGTTGATCTCTTTGACTGTGTGGCACCGACACGTCTTGGTCGCAACGGTACCTTACACACTGCGCAAGGAAAAATAAATATTTTGAATACGCAGTATCAGAAAGATTTTACTCCGATAGAACATGGATGTGGATGTTATACCTGTACACACTATACTCGCGCGTATGTCGCACACCTTTTCCGTGCAAAAGAAATGCTCGCAGGAACTCTTGCATCAATTCATAATCTCTATTTCATCATTCATCTCGTGGATACCATGCGAGAGAAAATAGCTGACGGAACTTTTTTTGAATTTAAAAAAACATTTTTAGAAAACTATAAGAAATAATTATTATATGGAAATAGAAAAAGGATTTTATTATCATTACAAACATGACACACAAGGTGCAGTGAATAATTATGCCTATGAAGTGATGGGTATTGGTCATCATACAGAAATTAAGGGCTTAGAGCCGAGTGCGATGGTTTTGTATCGTCCAATATACGAAAGTGCACCCGTGTATATTCTCGGAAAACACTGGGACGTCCGTCCGTATGCAATGTTTATTGAAGATGTGGTAAAAGATGGAAAAACAATTCCACGATTTACAAAAATTACTGACGAGAAGGTGATTAAAGAACTTGTTAAAATAAAAGAAATTATGTATTCTGAAAAAGCATCATGATGCATTATTTGGTATTGGTAGCATAAAGTAATTACACGAATTCTACCGGAGAACCAGCGTCCGATTTTGAATAATCTCGGAAGTCACTTTAAAACAGTGATACACCCCGCAATGGGGAGCGAAGGCGGAGTAGAATCTCCGCCTTTTTTTATTTGCAAAAATAGCGTATTCTTAGGTATATATGGGTATTTTTAAACTCAAAAGTGAATACAAGCCAGCAGGTGATCAGCCACAAGCGATCGAGCAACTTGTTGATGGACTCAAAAAAGGCATGCGTAAACAGACACTCCTTGGTGCCACAGGTACTGGTAAGACATTTACTGTTGCCAATGTTATCGCTCAGATGGACAAACCAGCACTCGTGATCGCTCATAACAAAACACTTGCTGCACAGCTTGCTCAAGAATTTAGAGAATTTTTCCCAGACGCAGCGGTTCATTATTTCGTATCATATTACGATTACTATCAACCAGAGGCGTATATGCCGGTGACTGATACATATATCGAGAAGGATGCTCAGATCAACAAAGAGATCGATCGTCTTCGTCATGCCTCTACGCAAGCACTTCTGACACGCAAAGACGTGATCATTGTTGCGTCGGTATCTTGTATCTATGGTCTCGGATCTCCAAAAGAATATGAAAAAGAAAATACCAAACTTGCTATCGGAGATAAGATGACACGCACGGAACTCATGCAGAGGCTTATCGATGTACACTTTACTCGCACGAACGCTGATCTAGAACCAGGTATGTTCCGATCACTCGGAAGTCGAGTAGAAATCATGCCAGTATCTGAGACGTTTATGTATCAGGTAGAACTCGCGGGTTCGACTATTGAACGGATTATAAAGATTGATCCACTGACTTCTGAAATCCTACAAGAAGAACAATCTATTTTTATTTTCCCTGCAAAACACTTCATCATGGATGACAAGAATAGTAAGCGTGCAATTCTAGAAATTCAAAAAGAACTCAAAGAGCAACTTGCGTATTTCGAAAAGGAAGGGAAGTTGCTCGAAGCAGAACGTATCAAACGTCGTACCAATTATGATCTCGCCATGATCCGTGAGATGGGATACTGTAATGGGATTGAAAACTACTCACGACCACTCTCTGGCAAGAAGCCAGGTGAGGCACCAGAAACACTGCTTTCGTATTTTCCTCACAAAGAAGATGGTACACCAGACTTCCTGACATTTATTGATGAATCACACGTAACACTTTCACAACTTGAAGGTATGTATGCAGGTGATGCTTCTCGTAAGAATACACTTGTTGAGTACGGTTTTCGTCTTCCAAGTGCAAAAGACAACAGACCGCTTCGCTATGCTGAATTTGAATCACGTATTGGACAAGTGACGTATGTTTCTGCTACACCAGGAATTCGTGAGCGTGAACAAGGGGAACAAATCGTCCAGCAGATTATTCGTCCGACAGGATTGATAGATCCAGAGACAATCGTACGACCAGTTACCGCATCTACAGAAAGCAATGGCTACAAAGGTCAAATTCAAGATTTTATTTCTGAAACAGAAAAGACTATCAAGAAAGGTGATAGAGTTATTGCAACAACACTGACGAAGAAAATGGCAGAAGACCTCTCTGTCTATCTCAAAGATAAAGGCATTAAGGCGGAGTATCTCCATAGTGAAATAAAAACCATAGAACGTATTCAAATTTTGACTGAATTCCGTAAGGGAACATTTGATGTTATTGTCGGTGTAAACTTGCTTCGTGAAGGACTCGATCTTCCAGAGGTGTCACTGATCGGTATTCTCGATGCAGACAAAGAAGGATTCTTACGGAGTGAGACATCACTTATCCAGACAATCGGCCGTGCTGCCAGAAATGCTGAAGGTCGGGTTATTCTCTATGCTGATGTGATGACTGGTTCGCTTGAGCGTGCACTTGCGGAAACTTCTCGTCGTCGAGATATTCAGATTGCATACAACACTGCACATGGTATTACTCCACAAACAATCAAGAAATCAATTCAAGATATTACTGAACATATGGAAAGTGATCATGCAAAGGCTGTAAATGCAGAACTCTCACTCGACATTGCTCTCTTCAAGAAGACGATGATACAAGAAAAGAAAAAAGCAGAACGTCCTGGCAAGCTCGGCACGGTACCACTTTCTGATGAAGAACGTGAACTCGTTGTATATGACAAAATTATAAAAATGAAAGAGAAGGATATGAATAAAGCCGTGAAGGAACTCGATTTCGAAACAGCAGCAATTTTGCGCGATGAGATCATGGTGCTTCGAGAACGATTGGAAAGATCGGGGAAATAAAAATTGTCTATAGACCATTTCATGTTAAAGTCTTTGTATGAGTAAAATGCAAAGTAACCCACATCTTTAATTATAAAGGTGTGGTGAAAAGACTTGTAACGATTAAAGAACCTATTATGCGGAGTTGTTGTTACTGGTCGTGTTTGGAAACGAGTATGGAGATCGAAAGGTCTCACCTATGTGGTGGGCTTTTTGTTTTCTTGATTATTTAGTAGAGTATAAATATATGATTTGTAAAAAATGTAAAAATGAAGTTTTAGAAAATACGAAATTTTGTTCAATGTGTGGCTCTGAAAATGAACACCAGATTTCGAAAAGTTTCCTTCCCGCTTCAAAAAATAAAAGACTAGGAAATTATTTTATAGATAAAATTGGTGTTTTTGCTTTTGCTCTTATTTTAAATTTGACAGGAGTGATTTCTGTTTTTGAATCCCTAAATGAAATAGTTGTGGGATTGGTAATAATAGTTTCGTACTACTTATTTTTTGAGGGGATTTGGGGTTCAACACCAGGAAAATTGATTACTAAAACAAAACTTGTAACTGAGAATGGTACAAAACCAGAATTTTCGGTTGTTTTGACTAGATCTCTCTACCGCTTAATACCATTAGAAGCACTATCTTTCCTAATAGACACACCTATTGGATGGCATGATAAATTTTCAAATACAGTTGTTGTTTCAGAATCTTTTACAAAAACAGACGTGGAGAAAATTGATTTTGTTTTTTTGAAAAATAGACCATTTCCGAAAATATCTAAAATTATTTTTTGGATTTTATTGGGAATAGGTATAATTGCGATAATTAGTTCAATAACTATTTTTGTAATGAATAAAAATAATTCCGATTTGAATGGAACCTTTATTTCGGATGCGCCAGAAAGATTAACCGCAGAACAATTTAATGCAAGATATGGTAATAATTACACACTAGTATCAAAATATTATACTGATAGAATAAACCAAATACGAAGAAAAGCAGGACTACCTCCTGTGTCTTCATCCACACTTCTTACTCAAAATCTTTCTCGTGAATAAGTAAAACAGTACTATGGTTTTGACCCAGAAGAATCTATTAAAAAATTTGATATTACAAAATTTAATCCAGATGATTATTTTAAAATCAATAAAGACAATTTAACCACAGATGACTTATATCAAATAAGAAATGTTATATCTCGTAAACAAGATAGTGTTTGGTCTGAACCTATTACGCAACAAGAAATAGACGAATTGGTTAGAATAACAGGCCTGCCTTTTTCTGCTGAACAAGGCAGGCAGTATATCCAGTTTAAAGCAAAATATTACGATAATATGCTTGATGATATTGATGGTACTCTTGAAGCAAGAGAAAAAAGATATGAATAAACAGCAATTTTTTGATAAGCTACTTTCTTTTATTAATGATAACAATACATGGGCTATTAAATATGATGATTTCTATAAAAATAGAAATACAGAAGTTTTTCGAATTTTAAAAGAAATAGCAAGTAAATATTCTAAGAACAATGAAAGTATAATGAATCTTAATGATAAGTTGTACTCTATGTACTGCACAGACTTCAATTGTAAGAATTTTTTTAATACAATTGATTTCTAAGAATTGTTTGGTTATTAAGCATTAGCACCATAATTTGTTCAATGTTTGAAAAAATCAGAGAATCTGTGGTATAGTTTATTCATAATAAAAGATATATACACCCAAGGAGTACCTCTGGGTGTTGTGTCTGTATGTAAAATATGAGTAAACACAACAATGAAAGTGATAAAATCATAGTCAAAGGTGCTCGAACGCACAATTTGAAGAATATCAACGTAGAAATGCCACGCAACAAAATGGTGGTTATTACTGGTATGTCTGGTTCTGGGAAGTCATCACTCGCATTCGATACAATCTTTGCTGAGGGTCAACGTCGCTATGTTGAATCACTTTCTGCTTATGCGCGACAATTCCTCAATCAAATGCCCAAGCCTGACGTGGATGAGATTACAGGACTTTCTCCTGCCATTTCTATTGATCAAAAATCTCGTTCCAACAATCCTCGTTCGACAGTAGCGACAATTACAGAAATATACGATTACCTTCGTGTGCTCTATGCGCGTGTAGGACGACCTCATTGTCCAGAATGCGGAGAAGAAATCAAGAAACTTTCAAATGAAGAAATCATTACTTTTGTATTGGAAAAAGTAAATGAATACGCAAAAGACACAAAAGGTAAAAAGGCAGTTATGGGTGTTGAGTGGAGTGAAACTCCTGTAGAAATTTTCGCACCGCTTGTACGTGGACGTAAGGGTGAGTATTATCAGATGTTGTACGATCTCCTCGGTAAAGGGTATGGTAAGGTTCGTGTTGATGGCAAGATCAAAAATCTTCGTGACCGTATCGAACTTTCAAAAACAAAAGCACATAATATTGATGTCTTGATCGACACACTCGCACTTCATGAATTCAAAGATACTCCAGCAGATGCACGAATGCGTCTATCTGAATCTATTGAACGTGCACTCGGAGAAAGTGACGGGCTCGTGGTGATTCGTTTTGGTGGTGAATCTGAAAATGGAGAACCTGCCCGCCCTCGCGAGAGTACCCTCGAGGGAGCAGGCGGGGAATTCCTCATGTCTTCGAAATTTTCTTGTCCGAATGATGGATTCTCTTTTCCTGAAGTAGAACCTCGTCTGTTCTCCTTCAATTCTCCATATGGAGCATGTCCGACTTGTAATGGACTTGGGACGAAGTATTTCGGCGCACTTGATGTGTGTGATGATTGTCAGGGTGCACGATTGCGCAAGGAAGCACTCCATGTATTTCTCCTTTCTGGTGATAAGAAAAAACAAATCAATATTGTTGATCTGACGAAAATGACCATTACCAATGTCACTGACTTTTTTATTGAGTTGTCACTGACCGCACAAGAAAAAGATATTGCAAAAGTTATTTTGAAAGAAATTGAAGCACGAGTACAGTTCTTGCTCAATGTTGGGCTCGAATACCTTTCGCTTGATCGTAAGGCAAACACGCTTTCTGGTGGTGAGTCACAACGTATTCGTCTTGCATCACAACTCGGTTCACGCCTTGTAGGAGCGCTCTATGTGCTCGATGAGCCAACTATTGGACTTCATCAACGAGACAATGAGCGCCTGATCAAAACACTCGAAAATCTCCGTGATCTCGGAAATACTATCATCGTTGTAGAACACGACGAAGATACTATTTATGCATCTGATTATATTATCGATATTGGACCGAAAGCTGGTGTGCATGGTGGACAAGTGATCGTCGCTGATTATCTCGACAAGCTCCTTGATGCAAAAACCAATCCTTCAAAATCTCGCACACTCGCATATCTTCGTGGAGATGTGAAAATTGAAATTCCAGAAAAGCGTCGTGATGCCGACAAAGGTGTGATTAAAATTGCTGGAGGAAAAGTGTTTAATATCACGAATCTCAATGTGGATGTTCCGCTTGGTAGACTTGTCTGTATTACTGGTGTTTCGGGATCTGGAAAAAGTTCTTTTATGTATGAGATTTTGCACAAAAACTTACAGGCTCGGTATGAGCGTGCATATCGAAGTGCAAAGATTTTCAACTGTACAACATTTACTGGTACAGAATATCTTTCTCGTGCGATACTTATCGACCAATCAGCTATTGGTCGGACACCTCGTTCAAATATTGCGACATATACAGGTGCGTTTACACATATTCGTGATCTATTTGCGACAACAGAAGAAGCCCGTCTTCGCGGATGGAAAGCCAATAGATTTTCTTTCAATGTAAAAGGTGGTCGCTGTGAAGCGTGTGAAGGAAATGGTGAAATTGCGGTAGAGATGCATTTCTTGCCGACAGTCTATGTGACGTGTGATGTGTGTGGAGGTAAGCGTTTTGATAAAGAAACATTGCAAGTAAAATACCGTGGGAGTACTCATGATAAAAAAACCCCAGGAAAAAATATCTACGAGGTATTGCAAATGACAGTAGAAGAAGCCGTGGTGTTCTTCGCAGACATTCCTGCTATTTACGATCGAGTGAAAACACTTGTTGATGTAGGTCTCGGATATGTGAAGCTCGGTCAAAGTGCAACAACACTTTCAGGTGGTGAAGCACAGCGGGTGAAGATCGCTTCAGAACTTTATCGTCCTCATGTCGAGAAGACGATGTATCTGCTCGATGAACCAACCGTTGGTCTTCATTATGATGATGTTGCGAATCTTCTTGCGGTACTCAATCAGCTTGTACAGAAAGGGAATAGTGTGATTCTCATTGAACACAATCTTGATATTATCAAGTGTGCTGATTACATTATCGATATTGGCCCAGAAGGTGGAACAGGAGGAGGACAGCTGGCCGCAAAGGGTACACCTGAACAAGTAGCGAATACTCCGAAGTCTCATACGGGGAAGTATTTGAAAAAGGTTTTGAAGAAATAAAAAAAGTAGGCATATTGCCTACTTTTTGTTTTAAAAAAAATGAATTTAAGAATAAAAATTTTTAGGATTTGCTAGTGATTTTCTCTTCATATTAGTTAATAGATATTTAGCAAGTAGAGCTTTGTTTTCTGAGAGTGCTTCCAAGTACAATTTCAATAATATTTTCTGATCGTCTTCATATCTGGTTTTCCAATCAGGACTATAAAGAAATGGAGCAGGTATTTCAGAAAACAATTTTCGCTGTCTCTCGTCTAAATCATCAATAGTTTTAGGTTGAGGAAGAATACTGGAAAGACTTTTAGGAAAAAAATCTAACAAAAACTCATAATTTTCTTTGTAATATTTTCTTATATCTTCATTAACGGTAACTGTTGATATTTTATCTTCACACAATTCAAGCCATGGTGTATTTATAATATCAGCAACATATTTTGGATATTGATCTATGAGTTTTTTCTTTGCTTGAGTTTCAGCAAGGTTGGTTAGTATTCCATTTAAATTCGTTAAATCTATCATTTTTAATTTTTTAAGAGGTTATTTCTAAGGCATATTATACATAAAAAATAAGAAAAAGCAATCGTTGCAAAAATGATAGAGTACGCCATAATAGATACATGCAAACAAAAAATATTATCATCACAATCGTGCTTATAGGAATGATTGTTACGGGAACAGTTTTGACTGTAAAGCGTCAACGATCTGTGAATACTCCAATCGACACGATTCCTGCAAATGAACCAATTTTACCAGATACAAAGACTAAGCCAATAACAGAAACACCAATTAAGAAAACTATGTATACAATCACACTTGAAACATCAAAAGGAAATATTACATTCGAAACATACAACGAACTTGCACCAAAGACAGTCGAGAATTTCGTGACACTTGCAAAGAAAGGATTTTATGACAATGTCATCTTCCATCGTGTGATCAAGGATTTCATGATCCAAGGAGGTGATCCGACAGGTACAGGTATGGGTGGACCAGGATATAAGTTCAATGATGAACTCGATGCAACTTCACCAATTGCACAAGAAGGATACAAGCGAGGAGTAGTCGCAATGGCGAATGCTGGTCCTAACACAAATGGTAGTCAATTCTTCATCATGCACAAGGATGTGCCACTTCCATACAACTACACTATTTTTGGTAAAGTGACCAAAGGCATGGACGTTGTAGATGTAATCGCTGAGACAGCAGTAAATGGTAGTGATAAGCCGCTTACAGATATTAAAATCGTGAAAGTAGAAGTGAAATAGCGTATTAGGTACTAGTCTTTTAGATAATTAGGAAAATCTACTATAAAACCCCTTGATACAAGGGGTTTTATAGTACTTGACTTTATAATTATAACATGATATAATTTAATTGAAACAATTTAAAAAACAATAAAATGAAAAGAAATGAAAAACTATCTACGCTTGAGACTATAGAATTTGATATTATTGCACAGAAAGTACTCGAAGAATCTTATTCAAAATATAGAAAAGAAATTGAAAGAGATTTTAGAAGAAACTTAAAAATTAAAGCAAAACATCTATTACCAAAGGGTTCTCTTGTTAAAACAATTAAATCTATTGAATTTAGAGCAAAGGCTGATTTTAAAGGAGATGGATTTATCAATACTGCATATAGCGTTACTTTATTTTCTGTTAAATTACCGATAGTTAAATTAAAATAAAATTTTTTCTAAAGATTTTAAAAAAACCACATTTGTGGTTTTTTCTTATTCTTATCTCGCCTTCAACTCCTGATAAATATCTTCTATTGCTTTGACAGCATCACCTGTTGCAATATTGTTTTGATGATAGAGTCCATCGGTACAGTCTCCAGCAGCCCATACTCCTTGTACGGCTGTTTTTTGTGTGCGTGGGTCAACGGGGATTTTGTGATAGCTGTCGAGTGATACAACATCTTTTGCAAATTCAGTATTTGGTGTTTGTCCGATTTCTACAAAGATACCTTGTGTTGGGAGTGTGATTTCTTCATTCGTTGTTTTGTCACGGTATGTAAGAGATGACACGAATTTTTCACCATCGACACGAAGTATCTCGACGCTCTTGATTGCTTTCATATGGGGATTTTTGAGTACTTTTTCGACAGTGATTTCATCTGCGCGGAATTGCTCACTCTTGTGAAGGAGTGTAACGCTCTTTGCATAGGCGAGGAGTTGGGCTGCAGATTCGAACCCTGCATTACCACCACCGATCACTACGACGTCCATATCAGAGAAGAGTGGTCCGTCACATGATGCACAGTAGGTGATACCTTTGTGTTCAAATACGTCAGCATTGATCGCTTCAAGCTTGCGTCTACCACTTCCTGTGGTGATGAGGACAGCATGTGCATGATACGTGTGACCATTTTCTGTTGTTGCAATGAAAATACCTGTTTCAGGGTCTTTGCTGAGTTTGATGACCTTCTGTCCAGAGACAATTTTGAGTATATCTCCTTCGTAGTATTTTGCGTGTGCTGCGAGATTATCTGCGAGTGTTTGTCCTCCTATTTCTGGCGTACCGATCCAGTTGTAGATCGTTTCTGAGACAGCAGATTGCCCGCCGAATTCTGGAGTGATAAGTATTGTATCGAGACGTTTACGTGCTGCATAGACCGCAGCGCCACATCCAGCAGGACCACCTCCTAGTATCATGAGTTCAAATATTTTTTCCATATGTGTCTTATTATACTACCTGTTGAGGTGATAGTAAAATACACCACTTTATGTGGTGTATTTTTAGAAAAAATTACTTTTTTGGTCTTCGGAGAAATGCAGGGATTGCATTCCATTCGTCGTCTACGTCGTCTTCAAAAGTTTCTGTTGTTGCATCGATGACGATTTCTTTGCGATCGATTCTCTTTATGTAGTCAGACGGTGGAGTTGTCGGTGTCTGAGTTATGACAGAAGATGAGTCAGATTTTTCTTGTTTGATTGGTTGCACCACTTTCTCTGCTTCCTTTGTGTTGTTCATTGTGCTTGGGAAAGTGAGAGGTGTATCTTGTTGTTGGAAGAGTGATTTCTTCGGGTGATCAGTAGGGAAGCCTGTTGCTATAACAGTTACTTTCAACTCACCTTTTTTCATGCGCTCATCTTTGATAGTGCCGAAGATAACCTTCGCATCTTTGTCGATAGATTCAGTGATAATCTTTGCGGCAGTTTGTACTTCGTGAAGCGTGAGGTCTTCTCCTGCAGAGATAGCGAAGAGAACTCCTTTTGCGCCGTTGATTGAGAGTTCAAGAAGTGGAGAATTGATTGCTTCAATAGCAGCCTTTTCTGCACGACCATCTCCTGAAGCTACACCGATACCCATAAGTGCACTTCCTGCGTCAGACATGATTGCCTTGATGTCAGCGAAGTCAACGTTGATGATACCAGGAGTGGTGATGAGGTCTGAGATACCTTCGACTGCTTGTCGGAGCACTTCGTCACAACGAGCGAATGCATCTTTGAAACTTGTGTCCTTGCCAGCGAGACTGAGAAGTCGGTCATTCGGAATACTGATAATCGCATCTACTTCTTGTTCGAGTTCTTCGTGTCCTTTTTCTGCAAGACGCATGCGGAGATTTCCTTCAAAGAAGAATGGTTTCGTTACTACAGCAACAGTCAAAATACCTTGTTCTTTTGCGAGTCGTGCAACAACAGGAGCAGCACCTGTTCCAGTACCACCACCCATACCACCAGCAATGAACACCATGTCTGATCCTTTGATGACGTCTTGTATTTCAGATTTTGTTTCTTCAGCAGCGCGTTTGCCGATTTCTGGATTCATACCAGCACCGAGACCTTTTGTAAGGTTTTTTCCAATGTGGATTTTCTTTTCCGCAAGGGAATTGTGGAGGTCTTGGATATCAGTATTGATACTGATGAATTCAACACCTTTTACCTTTGCATTTATCATGTGGTTCAAGGCGTTTTTGCCAGACCCACCAACACCAATTACTTTGATTCGTGCAGATGTTTCAATTTCGGGATTAATTTTTGCCATAAGAATGTTCGGTTAGCGCTGTTAAGTTCTATACGTCCTATCATACCAGAATTTTGGAAAAAGAAAACCATGCAGAACCTATGGAAGTAGTTGCTTGACAGTGTTCTTGAGAAGTTCTCTTATAGAATTAAATCCTTTACTGAGAGTGTTTGGAGTGTCATTCACAAGGTATTCTTTTTGTAAAAGACAGAGGCCGATTGCGCTGAACCATGCAGGATCTTTTATTTTATTTTTTGATTGTGAAAATGCTTCAGCTGTCGCAATTTTTGCTGGAAGTTTGAGAAGTTTTTTTGAAAGTTGTTCGATGATAGCTAGATGTGCACCACCACCAGTAATAATAACTCCACCAGGAAGAAGAGCGCTGCGGTGAATTTTTTTCAAATGAGTTTCGATGAGTTCAAAAATATCTGTGAGTCGCGCTTCGATAATATCACTGAGTTTTCGTTGTGGATAGTTATGAGTAATTGTTCCTCGCTTTACGTGTTCTGCTTCTTCGAGAGAAACACGTAGGCCGAGCGCAATATCTTTTGTAATATCTGTTGATCCAATAGAAAATACCTGCATTGAAATCGGTGTATTGTTTTCAAAAACTGCAATTGAAACAGTTTCTGAACCAATGTCGACAAGTGCACAGCCTGCCATTTTTTGTGGCACAGTGAGTGTCACAACAGCACTTGCGAGGGGTGCAGGAACAATATCTATCACTTCTACACCTGCTTCTGTGACTGCTGTAATCATGTCTTCAAAGTGTTGTGAAAGACAGGTAACAAAAAGGCTTCGAGTTTCGAGTTTGATACCTTGTAGCCCCTCGGGTCTTCCGAAGATATCTTCTCCGTCTATTTTGTATGAAATAGGTGATGAAAAAATAATCTTTTTATTTGTTTTGTTTACTTGATTTTGACTATCATCAAAGGCTTTTTGAATGTCACGATCAGTTACTTCTTTGTCTGCACGAGAAATAATCGCACTGCCAGTGGTTGTTTCTGCACCAAGACTAATACCACCGATTGCGAGAAATGCGCGAGTAATTTTAACCCCAGCAGTTTTTTCTGCTTGTGATATTGCTTGCTTGATGGAAGTGATTGCTTCTTCCATGTGGACAATATATCCATGGCGGAGCCCTCGTGATTCAGTAATTCCTGTACCGAGAATTCGTGGTAATGGTTCTTCTTTGAGGTGCTCGCATACTACTACGCGTGTTGCGTATGTTCCGACGTCAATTCCAACAGTAATGTTGCGTATCATATCTATAGTATATAGAGAAAATGTCTAAAGACCAAAATAAAGTCTGTTAATAGTTGAATATTTTACAAAACTTTTTTTCCTGAGCTTCCATTTTTGGACCATGATCCATTCCTTTGAGGTGTAGTAATCCGTGAATGAATAAAAATCCCAAAAAATCTTCATATGTCTTTTCGAATTCTTTTGCATCTTTGCGAACTTTTTCGAGATTGATGACGATTTCTCCTGAGTGTTTGGTAAGCGGGAAACTGAGAATGTTTGTTACATAATCTTTGTCTCGGTGAACACGATTGAGTTCACGAGATGTTTCGCGGCTTGCAAACACAAGACTGAGTTCATATGATTTGCCGAGTACTGTGTCTTTTATACGAGCAAAAGGCAAGCTCGGAAGCTTGCCTTTTGTCATTTGTCGAATTGCGATGGTCTCTACGTCTTTCTTCATAGTATTATCGCGTTGGACGTTCTGCGATTTTGCCGAGTTTGCGCAATTTTTCTGTTTCTTTTCTTTTTGCGATTCTCTTCACAGTCATTACTTTTTGGCTCAATTTTGACATTGGTCGTTCGTTGTACCGAAGAGACTTTACGCGAGGGATGATGCCAGATTCTTGAACACGACGAGAAAAACGACGAATCAAATTTACATTGTTCTCGTTTGCGTTCTTTTTGACCTCAATATTTGTCATACTCATATGGATATTACTTTATCATATATATAAAAGGTGTGCAAGTATAATCAACTTAAAACCTAATGATTACTATAGATTCTCCATTATTTAATGTTTTAAACCTCTTTAAATTTTACAAATCCTCTGGATCAACCGTGATTGTCCAGTTTGGTGGCAGTGCTTCAAGTAGTGTAAACAGCTCAGTATCTCGTTCGGCATATTGAGAAAGTGCTTTTGGATACACGTGATTTTTGGGTACTGAAATAAGTGCGTGTGTCAGGAAGTATTTTTGCATAAGAATATTTTTTTTGTATACAGTCGGGTTGTATGACGAAAGTAATTCATTTAATGTTTCTTCTGCGTGGTTGGTATTTTTGGTACTCGCATAGGTGAGTTTAATAAATACCATATATGGAGGGAAGTCGAATTCATGTCGCTCTGCGAGTTCTTGTTGGAAAAATTGTGTCAGTGATCCCGTGGTGGCATGTCGAAGTACCGGCATCTCAGGATTACGTGTTTGAATTGAAAGTGTTTGTTTTGTGCGAGCACCAAGTGCGATGATAAGTTGTATGATTTTTTCGTTTACTCGGAAACTCGGCATACTGAAGAATGAATCGAATGACACAATTACCGTATGGTCAATCTGTTTGTCTGTATAAAAGAGTGCCATTTCTGTTGCGACAAGAATCCCATTTTCTGATTCTATAAATGCAGTCATGACTTTTTTTGCCTGCGTAGGTGTTTTTGTTGATTCTTTGTCTATACGAAAGAGTGGTCGATCAGGGAATTTCTCGGCAATTTCTGTAGCAACTGTATCGGTGCCAATCCCTAATGGTACTAAATGCCATCCTTCACAATGGGAGCATTTCATGTTTGGATTTTTTTCTGTACCACAGTGTACACATCGGAATATGCGATTTGCACCATTGTTGGTGTCGAAGAGTGATAACGGTGTATTACACTTGTCACAAATAACATTTGTACCACAATCTCTACACACAGTGACACTCGCACGACCCTTGCGAAGTGTGAAAAGAAATACTCTTTCTTTTTTTGTACCAGATTTCTTTATAAGCTCCAGAATTTCACTGGTAAATATATGTGATGATTCTGTTCGAGTCGCTTTTTTGCCTGTTGGAATCGGGATGATGGTTTGCGTGAGATGTGCGTTTGGGCGATATGATAGTGGCATAATCGCTGAAAGTTCTTTTTCTTTGTGACGGAGAAATGTTTCAATGCGTACCAGATTGTCGCTGAGAATAATCTTACTGCCGTAGTAATACGAATAGAGTTCCGTACAGATCCGCAGGTCATACGATGTACTGCCGACCGTACGATAGGTGTTTGAGGATTCACGTTCAATAATATGTGTTCCTATGTCATGTCTCGGAATACTAATATATGGCGCAGTGGAAATAATCAGAACGGGATGTTCTGTGGTGATGCATGTATTATATCGCTCAACATGCGCTTTTGTACTCAGGTCACTGTGAAATACAAATACATACGCTTCAATACCTTTTTGGAGTTCTTGGTAAAAGAGCTCTGCGTCAGTGATAGTCGGTACGACCAGACAGACAGATTTCTTCTGTGCAAATGATTCACGTATATATGTACGGTAATATGAAATACGCTCCTCGAAACTCGCTTGCAGCACTAGTTTTTCTTGTCGTATTTTTGAAGGATTTGTTGTTCGGGGTACCGGTTTTTTTAAAGCCTGATATTCACTCAAAAATACTGAAGGAAGAATTGTTTTCAAAACTACACCAGTTGTACTTACGTAGAGTGTTTTGATTTCTTGTACCATTTCAAAAAATGCATCAGTAAAAAATGGTTTCCCTTTAACACTTTCTATTTTTTTGAGTTTGTAGGTAGATTCTTTGATCGAACCTTTTGAAGCACTGAGGTCCTCTATGTCAATAACGATTCCATCGATAATTTTGTTTCGTAAAGGAATCCGGACGAGTGTACCAATACTAATATCTCGACCAGTAAAATAGGTGAGGGATTCTTGTGGGATATTTTTTACGAGGGGAATAATGGTCGCAATCTTCATGTGACCGTATCATACCATAGGTATTGTCTGGGAATAAAAATAGCTCTATTCTGTCAAAATCGACAGAATAGAGCTATGAATGTTTTTACTTTTTGAACACAAAATATGTTGTCATGTTTTTTTGAAACAATATATCAACGGTAGGAACAAAATCTTCAAATGTTTCTTCTTCCCAAGAAATAACGTTTTTTGCTTTTGTCATTGTTCCGATGATGCTGTTGTTTGGCGAATCTTTGTCATACAAAATGATTTGATCACCTTTTATAAGGTTCATGTGTGCCAGTTCATCACTCGTTACGTCATCTTTTTTTGCTTGTTTGTATTGTGTTTGCAGTGCGTCAATGAGTGTCTCATGCATACATTTTTTATCTTTGATCTCTTTTTCTTTGAGTGTTATAAAAACTAGACTTGCTGTTTTTACAGTACAAAAACTTTTCATGTTTGACATATTTAAAAATTTAGAGGTTTCTAATTTTATTATACCACACATAAAATAATATAACAATACCGTAGATATTTTGTCCTCTAGTTGCTATACTGGCGGTACCGATGGGACTTTTTTCAAAAAAACTCGGCATTGATCTTGGAACAGCGAATACACTCGTCTTTGTTCCTGGTAAGGGAATTGTCCTCAATGAACCTTCTGTGGTGGCTGTTTCTGAACAAGACAACAAAATCCTTGCGATTGGTGCTGAAGCAAAAGCAATGATCGGTAAAACTCCTGGGAGTATTATCGCGTATCGTCCAATGAAAGACGGAGTGATTGCAGATTATCGTGCAACAGAAGCAATGCTTCGGTATTTTATTGCAAAGGCACTTGGTAAATGGAATCTTATAAAACCAGATGTCATGATTTCGGTCCCTGCCGGAATTACCTCTACTGAACGTCGTGCAGTTATTGAAGCTGCGATCAAGGCTGGTGCCCGCAATGCGTATGTGGTCAAAGAACCAATTCTCGCTGCGATTGGTGCAGGTATTCCGATTCATGAATCAAAAGGATACATGGTTGTTGATATTGGTGGTGGTACGACAGACGTTGCGGTGATCGCACTTGGGGGAATCGTATCGTGTACTTCGGTGAAATGTGCCGGTGATAAAATTGATCAAACAATCGCTGACCATATCAAGAAAACTTTCAATCTTGCCATCGGTGACAAGACTGCTGAATATGTAAAAATGATGATTGGTGCTGCAGTGCCACTCGAAGAAGAATTGACACTCACTATTAAGGGACGTGATTTTGTCCAAGGATTACCTCGCAGTGCTCAAGTCACGACCAATGAGATTGTTCGTGCGATCGACAAAGAACTCAGACAGATGATTATGGCAATCAAGGATGTGTTACAAGAAACACCACCAGAACTCGCATCAGATATTATTGATCACGGTATTATTATGACCGGCGGTTCTTCTCAGTTACGGGGACTTGCAGAGTTGGTGTATCGCAAGACTGGGGTGAAGGCACGTCTCGCAGAGGATCCTCTCTATTGTGTAGTGAAGGGAACAGGTATCGCACTCGAACACCTCGACACATATAAGAAGACTATTATGAGTAAGAGATAATATTCATACACCATGGCACATCTTGATCTTACACAACAACATGCATTTATTGTTACTGGTGCAAAAGATGAAGCACTTGCTCTTGTGAATGCGGCACTTGCTGAACATCAATTACCGACACAGTCACATCCAGATTTCTTTATGCATAATCATGTGTCTTTTGGTGTTGATGACGCACGAGAGGTATCTAAATTTCTTTCTGAAAAATCTACTGACAACAAGAAGGTGGTGGTGATTGCAAGTACCTTTTTTAATTCACATGCACAAAATGCGTTATTGAAAACAATCGAAGATCCGCTCGTTGAAATGAGAATCTTTTTTATTGTCGACAGTACATTGCGAATTCTTCCAACGGTACTTTCTCGTACCGTGACGCATACTGTTTCTCAAGGAGAACCATTCCTTACTGAAGCACAAGAATTACTTGGATTGACCAAACCTGAACGACTCGCGCGTATCAGTTTATTTCTTGATGTGTATGATGATGAAGAAAATCACAACAGGATGCGTGAAGCCGCTCATGCGCTTTTCTCTACACTCATTCGTGTTCTCCATAAAGAATATACAAAAGTTGGTACACATCCAATGTCTAATAATCAGGCAAATACACTAGAGAAAATATCCTATTGCACAGAATCAATTCTCGACAATGGGTCTGGTGTTAAAATGTTGTGTGAAGCAATACTCCTTTTGATTCCTGAAGTGTCCGAGACGAAATCATAAAATATGCTATACTGTTTTTGTTATGGCATATAATTTTACCAAATTCAAAACAGATTGTAAGAAAGTCGAAGAATGGCTTTCTCGTGAGTACATGCAATTACACACAGGACGTGCAGCGCCAAGTTTTCTTGACGGTATTTCTGTGGAAGTCTACGGTGACTACCAACCAATTAAAAATATTGCTTCAGTAAATATTGAAGACCCGAAAACACTTCGTGTGTCTCCGTGGGACAAAGGACAAGTTAAGGATATTGAGCGTGCGATTACCGCTGCAAATCTTGGACTTTCTCTTGCAACAGACGAAAAAGGATTACGAGTTATTTTCCCAATGCTTACCGCTGAGACTCGTACACAATTGGTAAAAGTAGTAAAACAAAAACTTGAAGACGCTCGTGTTTCTGTTCGCAAAGAACGTGAAGCTGTGCAGAAAGATATTGAAGAACAACAAAAATCTGGTGCATTGACCGAAGATGATAAATTCCGCGCAAAAGAAGATTTGCAAAAGTGTGTTGATGAAGCAAATAGTGCTCTAGAAGCTTTGTTTACTAAAAAAGAACAGGAAGTAATGAATTAACCCATGGGAATATTTCTTTTCATTGTCATATTGTTTGTACTTGTTCTCGTGCATGAATTCGGGCATTTTTATACTGCCAAGAAACTTGGTATTCGCGTACTTGAATTTGGTTTTGGTTTTCCACCGAAGCTGTGGGGTAAGAAAATAGGTGATACAGAGTACACGATTAATGCAATTCCGTTTGGTGGATTTGTGCGTATCTTTGGTGAACAAGGTGATTCTGAGACAGCGAATACTCCAGGAAGTTTCAGTGCACAGCCTGCATGGAAAAAAGCGCTCGTAATGATTGCGGGTGTTGTGTGTAATTTCTTGCTTGCATGGGTGTTGTATACAACAGGATTCATGATTGGTATGCCGACAGCTGTTTCTCCTGAGGAAATGAATAGAAATACCAGTATCCATGACATACATCTACTCGTCACTGAAGTTCGTCCGAGTACTCCAGCTGCACTTGCCGGAATAATCCCTGGAGATATTATTGTTAGTCTTTCTTCTAAAGGAAAGATTGTTACAGAGTCTATTACTCCACAGGTGTTGCAAGACTATGTCGCATCACATGGTGCTCAAAAAATCACGATCGATATTATCCGTGCACAACAACCACTTACAGTGGAAGTCGTTCCAGAAATTTCAGACAAAGGTGCCAAACCAGTAATTGGTGTCGCTATCGATCTCGTTGGTACAGTAAAACTCGGATTATTTGATGCGCTCTTTGAAGGATTTACACATACGGTGCAAATGCTCAAAATGACTATCTCACAATTCGGTACATTGATTCGTGATGCAGTACTCGGTAAGGCAAATCTCGATCAAGTGTCTGGTCCGATTGGTATTGCTCGAATTGTCGGTAGTGCATATGAGTACGGTATTCTCTATGTGCTTTCTATTGCAGCACTTATTTCTATTAATCTTGCAGTACTTAATCTCATCCCATTTCCAGCACTTGATGGGGGAAGACTCCTCTTTCTTTTTATAGAAAAGATAACGGGGAAGAATATATCTCCAAAAATTCTTGGTATTGTAAATATGGTTGGATTCGGTATTCTGATTCTCCTCATGCTTGTCGTGACGTTTAAAGATATTATGCGTTTGATATAGATTAAAAAGCATTTGCTTATAAAAACCCTTTGGAAACAAGGGGTTTTTAACTTGACTTTTTTATTTAAATATGCTATTATATAGGAGTAAATAAGTTCTTTAATAACTAAAATGAAAATAACAATGGAAAAAAGAAGATCAGTCATCGATGTCTTTTTAGGAGACATTTTTTTCTCACAAGAACAAAAAGATAATATTAATTTAAAATTAAAAAAAGAATGGATGGATTTTGCTGAAAAAGTATATGATGAAATTACACATCCTGTATAATCTAATTCTGAAAAAGTGATTTCTGATTTTTCTATTCAACATAATTTACAAGTAAATGAAGTTATAGAAAGAACAAAATCATTATTTCGTAGTATGCCGCATCGTTTTGAAGGAGTCTGGAATGGTACGACTTGTAATGCTAAGGTTAAAAAAGAAGTATTGTTTGATGTAAGAGAATTTCTTTTTGATATTACTGTTACAAATAATAAATTTCATATCACCTTAAAATTATCATGCCTACAATCAATTTTTGCAGAAAGTACAGTAAGAGAAAGTTTGCAAAAAGTTTTTGGAGAAATGTTAAAAAGTAAATAAACTGGTGCTACAGCAGTCTGTAGTTGTTCTAATAAAATTAATAATGATAAAAAAAACCCTTCCCTCAATCATCAGTATAGGTTTAATATTTTGTTTTTTCTTATTTACTGATTTTAAAATATTATTTAATAATATTTTAAACCCTCGATTTCTTGCCGCTTGTATAGTTTGTATTATTTTTTTGTTTGTTTTTTGTGATAAAAAAACATTTTTTAAGTTTATTTTGACAATAGTCTTTTTGGTCCCTCTTCTTGTTGCTTTTTTTCTTCAGTTAATATTTTCCACGCTTATATAGTTTGTTAAATATAATCCCGCATTGCGAAAGCAATGCGGGATTTTTTGACTTTTCACTTATACTGTTATATACTTATACCATCTTAATTCGGTCGCTTGGCCGACTTTTTGTTTATTAATCAATACAATTCGATTCATTATATGGAAATTAGAAACATTGCAATTATTGCGCACGTGGACCACGGTAAGACCACTCTTACAGATGCACTTATGCGTCAGACAGGTATGTCTGCAGAAGGTGTGTCTATGGACTCAAACGCTCTCGAAGTGGAGCGCGGTATTACTATTTATGCGAAAAATACTTCAGTCAATTACAAAGGGACGAAAATCAATATTGTGGATACACCAGGACACGCGGATTTCGGTTCTGAAGTAGAACGCGTGCTTCGATCTATTGACTCTGTGCTTCTTCTTGTAGATGCGCAAGAAGGTCCAATGCCACAAACTCGTTTCGTATTGAAAAAGTCGCTTGAACTCGGACTCAAGCCTATTCTCGTCATTAACAAGATCGACAAACCAGCTGCTGATCCAAAAGCAGTCGAAGATCAAGTGCTTGAACTTTTCATTGAACTTGGTGCGACAAATGAACAAATCGAATTCACGACTGTGTATGCAATCGGACGTGAAGGTATTGCAAAACGTAAACTCACAGATGATTCAAAAGACCTCACACCACTTCTCGATGTGATCCTTGAGCAAGTACCAGCATCTCCACTCTCTCGTATCGAAGAACCACTGACTGCACAGACATTCAATCTCGGATATGATAACTTCCTCGGTCGTCTTGCTGTTGTCCGTGTGTACACAGGCAAGCTCAATATGTCTATGCCGATATTTGTTCGTCATGGTGAGACAGTGCGTTCAATCAAAATCACCAAGATGTTTACTTTCGAAGGACTTGCAAAAAAAGAAGTTTCAGAAGTTGTCGCAGGTGATATTGCACTTATTGCTGGTATTGCTGATGCATATATTGGAGAAACTATTTGTGGTGATCAAAATACTCCGGCACTTCCGGCTATTGCTATTGATGAACCAACTATCTCCCTCCGTTTCCTGGTGAACGATTCTCCATTTGCTGGACGTGAAGGAAAATTCGTGACATCTCGTCAGATTCGTGAACGTCTCGAACGAGAACTTGAAATTAACGTTGGACTCAAGGTAGATTTCAATGATGACAGTACATTTACGGTATATGGTCGCGGTGAATTGCACATTGCAATCTTGCTCGAAAACATGCGTCGTGAAGGATATGAACTCCAAGTCTCACAACCACAAGTTATTATCAAAGAAGAAAATGGTCACAAAACAGAACCATACGAAGAACTTACTGTGGATGTACCACAAGATGTTTCTGGTGCTGTTATTGAAAAGATCACAAAGCGTCGCGGTATCATGACGCTCATGACAGAAAAGGAAGGTATTGCTCGTGTTGTTTTTGAAATACCGACACGTGGACTGCTCGGCTACCGTGGACAATTCGTTGTCGATACAAAAGGTGAGGGAATTATGAGTAGTCGTGTTGTTGGTTTCCGAGAGTATGCAGGAGAAATCAAGAAGCGTGACGTCGGTTCTATGACCTCTATGATTGCCGGTAAAGCCGCAGCATATGCATTATGGAATCTTCAAGAGCGCGGTATTTTGTACATTGAGCACGGTTCTGAGGTGTACGAAGGTATGGTTATTGGTAACGTTACCAAGGGTGAAGATATGGCAGTTAATCCTGTGAAAGGAAAGAATTTGACCAATGTGCGATCATCTGGAAATGATGAGGCAATTGTCCTAAAACCACCATATTCAATCAGTATTGAGCGTGGACTTGAAGTTATGGCAGCTGATGAATTTCTCGAAGTTACACCAAAATCAGTTCGATTACGTAAGAAGCTCTAAGTGTAATACCCTTATACAGCAAGGATATCCACAGGTATTGACGAGGATTTGACTTTATTTGTATATAATGATATTATAATAAAGCTCAAATCGAGAGCATCAATTAGACAGTATTTATTAACGTTAGACATATTCTATTATTACGTTGTATGGCAACACTTTCATTTAAACCAAAGCAAGTCACCAAACGAATTCTTTCTCCACTTGAAGATCGGTATTACGATGTTATCGTAAATCGTTTCGGACTTGGTGATGACGCAGAACGCAAAACGCTTGAAGCTATAGGCAAGGTCTATGGTATTACTCGCGAACGTGTTCGTCAGATCGAAAATGCAGCACTTACTGCAATCAAAAAATCTGATGCATTCAAAGCAGAACAATCTGTTTTCCAGGAACTCAAATCACACATGGTTTCTCATGGTGCCGTTGTTCCAGAAGAAGATTTTCTTTCAGCGTTGTCAAAAGATCCTCTCCTTCAAAACCATTTGTACTTGTACTTGGTGCTCGGTGATGATTTCAAACGCGAAAAAGAAGATGAACACTTCAAATCTCGTTGGACTGTTGATGAACCACTCATGACACAAGTTACTAATTCACTCAAGAATTTATATAAAGAACTCTCTGACGAAGATCTTATTTCAGAACCTGATGTAGTAAATCGTTTCCTTGAACATTTGAAAGAAGTTGCCGGAGAATATCGTACCGAAGAAATTGCACGTCGTTGGCTCTCGATCTCAAAGACTATTGCAAAAAACCCTCTCGGTGATTGGGGTAAGGCTGAATCATCAAACATCAAAACTCGTGGTATTCGTGATTATGCATTCCTTATGATGCGTAAACATGGAAATCCAATGCACTTCCGTGAAGTAGCAAAGGCTATCTGTGATACTTTTGATAAAAAGACTCATGTGGCTACATGTCACAATGAATTGATCAAAGATGATCGATTCATTCTCGTCGGACGCGGTGTGTATGCCCTTCAAGAATGGGGATACAAAAAAGGCGTTGTTCGTGATGTGATTAAAGAGATCATCAAGAAAAATGGACCTATGTCAAAAGAAGATGTCGTCAATCAAGTTATGAAAGAACGATATTTGAAGAAAAATACTATTCTCGTAAATCTACAGAATCCAAAATATTTCAAAAAGAATAAACAAGGGCTCTATACAGTTGCGTAAAGGTTAAAATAAAAAACACAAACGATATACGTTTGTGTTTTTTATTTTGTAGTCTGTCTCACGTGCGATATAATTTATATATGATACGGAACAAAGGATTTACACACATTATTGCTATTGTTGGCGGGTTTATTTTGATTGCAGTTATTATTGGAATCTTTTCAATCAAAAATATTCCAAAGAATGCTAAGGAAACAGTCAAAAAAACAACACCCTTTACTTCTCATGGTAAGAGATGGACTGATGGACCTCGGTTCAATACCGCATTTTCTGAAACTGCCACTGTGAGTAATACTGCGTGCGGTATTGTTGTCACGTCACCTAAAAGTAATCAATCTTTCTTACTCGCATCTTCTGTGATTACACTCTCTGGTACTGTTTCAGGTTGTGATTGGGAACCAGTTCAGGGTCAGATCGGTATTGCATATATTGTTGATAATGAAAAAATGCCAATCTCTTCAACATATCCAATACCTGTAATAAGTACTACTGAGGGGAAGTATAGTTTCAGTGTTTTAATGCAACCACTCGTTCCGTATGACGGTGTGGGATATGTTGTCTTAGAAAACATGCCACCGTCTGGAAAAACATTAAAAAAACTGTCGATTCCGATCGGATTATAGTATACTGAACACATAGTATATGTTTGAAATTTTTTCACAATTACCAGAAAATTATTGGGAGACTGCACGTCCGATTCTCGGATTGATTGCGGTTCCGGTACTTGGTGTATGGGCGTGGAGATTGTGGGTCAAATATGTAAATCTTCTTTTTATCACAAAGATTGAATGGGTAAACATTGAAATCCGTATTCCAAAAGAGTTATATAAATCTCCTGCAGCAATGGAGCTTATTTTGATTAATGCATTTTATCAAACAGGTGGTGTTGGTACGTGGTACGATCGTTTATGGAAAGGGCAGGTGCGTATGTGGTTTTCACTTGAAATAGCCTCTATTGAAGGTGCATTGTATTTTTTTATTCGCACACCGAAGAAATTTAAAGGATTGATTGAATCTCAAATCTACGCTCAGTATCCACAAGCAGAACTTATGGAAGTTCCAGATTATACACTTGAGGTAGCTCGTGCTCGCACAAAAGAAGAGTGGAGTATGTTTGGAGTAGAATTTGTTCTTGATAAAGAAAAGAATGAAGCTTTTCCTATTAAAACCTATATCGATTATGATATGGATAAAGCACTTGTGGAAGAAGCACAGCGTATTGATCCGATGAGTGGCACACTCGAATATATGGCTGCTGTTGGTAAAAATGAACACGTATGGTTTCAGCTTTTGATTACTGCGGATACAAAGAGATTTCCTGTTGAAGGTACCTGGTTTAAAACAATGGACTGGAGAAAGAAAATGCTTCTCGACCTTGAAACATTGAAAGCAAAGTTCAAACCAAAAGAGAAAGAAGTTGTTGCACCAATGGTTACCAAAAATGACCAAGAGATTATCAACTCACTCGAACGTGCAGTGAATAAATTTGGATTTGATTGTGGTATTCGTGTGATGTATCTTGCTAAGAAAGAAAATTTTAATGCTAATAATATTACAGGACTCATGGGTATGCTTCGTCAGTATACAACCTATCATGGGAATAAATTTGGCCCCAAAAATGCGACAAGTTTTGAATATCCATGGCAGGATTTTACTGGTGCACGTGTAAAAGCAAAAAAAGAAGAACTCTTCGAAGCGTATTGCGCTCGGTCATACTTTCAACAACCACATAATTCAGTTGGAGGAAGTGAACGAACACCGTTTATTTTAAACACTGAAGAAATTGCTACGATATATCACTTCCCAGGTGCGGTTCTCGAAACACCAACATTCAAGCGTATCGATTCAAAGAAATCAGAACCGCCACAGAATCTCCCTGTATAGTTTTTATGGATCAAGAATCAGAACAGATATTATTTGAAGAAGAAAGAAAAAGACTTGTTGAAAGTTTTGACACGTCTTTCCGTCCGAAAAAATCATACATTCTTGTAGGGTTTTTTCTGTGTATACTAGTGGTGTATCTTTTGATAAAAATTCTTTTGTCTGCACCGTCATCATTTCCAAGTAAAACATCCATTACGTTAGAACGAGGTGCTTCACTACAATCACTTGCTCGTGAGTTAAAAGAAAAAGACATAATAAAATCAGAAACACTCTTTCAATTTTTTGTCATCATGTTTGGTGGTGAAAAACGTATTGCTCCTGGTGAATATTATTTTGAAACACCAGTTCCTGTGTACACGGTTGCATATCGTATAGGAGAACATCTTTTTGGTATTCAAAAAATCAAGGTAACTATTCCTGAAGGTGTTTCAAACAAAGAGATGGCATCTATTTTACAAAAAAAATTATCTGGTTTTGATGAGCAAGCTTTTCTAGATGCGACCAAGGATAAAGAAGGATATTTGTTCCCAGATACATATTTCTTCTTTCCTAATACAACCACAGATGAAATAATTCGGACACTTGAAGATACTTTCAAACGAAGAACACAAAAAGTTTTTTCTGAACAATCAAATAGCACATTATCTTCAAAAGAAATTATTATCCTTGCATCAATTTTAGAAAAAGAAGCACGGGGTAAAGATGAATTACGTGTTGTTTCAGGAATACTGCAAACAAGATTAGAAAAAGGTATGCCGCTTCAAGTAGATGCACCGTTTTTGTATCTTATTGGCAAGGGAAGTAGTGAGCTGACACTGTCAGACCTTCGTGCTGATGGTCCGTATAATACATACACTAGGAAAGGTCTTATTCCGACACCAATTGGTAATCCAGGTATTGATGCAATTGAAGCAGTACTATATCCTACCTCGTCATCATACCTCTTTTATTTACACGGGAATGATGGTGTCATCCGGTACGCACGAACGTTTACTGAACACAAGAAAAATAAATCACTATATCTAAGATAATTACTTTTATGTCACAAATTAAAAAACAACAACTTATATTTCTCGATACCGAAACCACAGGACTTAATCCAGATATTCACGAAGTCATTCAGATTGGCTGTGTCATTGTGTCTCAAGATTGGACATCATCAAACACACCAACCTTTGAAATGGTGGAACAATTCGAATTAAAAATAAAACCAGAACATATTGAAGACGCTGATCCAACCGCACTTCGTGTTAATGGGTATGATGCTGCTGATTGGGTATTTGCGTATACTGCAAAAGAAGCGATGACCATTCTCGCTGACAAAGCAAAGGGCGCTATTATGGTGGCGCATAATGTAGCATTTGATCACATGTTTATCGAAAAGGCATTTAGAAATGTTGGTATTGAGAACACTATGCACTATCACAAGCTCGATACGATTTCTATTGCCTTTGCAAAGTTGCATACAAATCATGACATTGAAAAATTTTCACTTCGAGCATTGGGAGAATATTTCGGTATTGAAAACAAACAAGCACATACGGCACTTTCTGATGCCCGAGCGACATTTGAGTTGTATCAGAAATTAATGCAGATGAAGTAAAATTTTCTGGATATTATATTGTATATTTGCTACAGTAGGTTCGAATGAAGAAAAATACTCAAAACCAAAAAACAGTCTTTGTAGGACTTTCAGGAGGGGTGGATTCTTCCGTATCTGCACATCTCCTCATAGAAGCTGGCTATAATGTAGTCGGGGTTTTTATTCGTACGTGGACACCAGATTTTATCGAATGTACATGGCGAGATGAACGACGAGATGCGATCCGTGTTGCTGCCAAGCTCGGTATCCCGTTTCTCGAATGTGACCTTGAACAAGTGTATAAGCGTGGAGTCGCGGATTATATGATCAGTGAATATCGTCATGGTCGTGTGCCGAATCCTGATGTCATGTGTAATCGTGAAGTAAAATTTGGTGGATTTTGGCATTTTGCACAAGCACATGGTGCAGACTATATCGCGACAGGTCATTATGCACAGAATATATTTAATAAAAAAACTGGACTCTACGAACTCCATACAGGTGTTGATACGAATAAGGATCAGTCATATTTCCTCTACACACTGACACAAGGAGATCTTGAGCACACACTTTTTC
>JADLDV010000033.1 GCA_020846455.1 Candidatus Nomurabacteria bacterium | reverse complement strand
GATCAAACGGTTGTGGGAATTCTGGACACTGACAAAGAATATCGTGAAGTGCGAGTTGTTTCTGTATCCATGGGAACCAATGAGTGTTTGATGGAGACAGGACCGACGGATCATAAAATTCTTTTTCGTCTGGTGATCCATGAATAAGAATGACTTTCTTCATAGAGTATATTCTATCACATGATTTGGTTTTTTATGAAAAATACTTTATAATCAGACCATAATCCACAAAAAGCACTCGCGAGAGCGTTTTTTATTTTTTATTATGACGAGCGAGGAGCGAATGAACAGGTACTCATGTTCATATCGTCCGAACGATGTCAGAACAAATGTAGTTTATTTAAAAAGTAATTATTTATAGATATAAAAGTATGTCAGAACAA
Organism: Candidatus Nomurabacteria bacterium; assembly: GCA_020846455.1. Classification (GTDB taxonomy): domain Bacteria; phylum Patescibacteriota; class Minisyncoccia; order Phycocordibacterales; family UBA9973; genus JADLDV01. Next base: position 24,677 of record JADLDV010000033.1, on the reverse strand, counting down.
CAACACAACCTTTCACATGAACTCCTCAAAATAGTTGATGAGAACACTGGAGAACTTACAGGAGAAACACTCTCTCGAGGAGAAGTTATTTCCACAAAACGATGGTGCCGAAGTACAAACATTTTCGTGATGAATACAAAAGGAGAAATTCTTTGTCACCAACGATCACTCAACAAAGAACGTCATCCAGGATGGTGGATGACCCACTTTGGTGGTCACGTATCAGGAGAAGAAACATTTGATGACAATGCCATCAAAGAACTCCAAGAAGAGATTGGACTTAGTGTTGCAGCAGAAGAATTGCTCCCATGGCGAACAAGTCGCAAGACTGATGCACGTCTATGGGTACGAGATTACATCACAATCTTTGATGGTGATATCTCAGAACTCGCACTCCAAGAATCTGAAATTCAACGAGTGAAGTGGTTTACGGCAGAAGAAATCTATGCACAACTTGATCGTGAAGATCTCGATGAAGCAGAGGGATGGAAAGCAGGCACACACAACTTCGAACATGACTATCATTGTATGCGCGCAGTACTCACGGCAGCAATGCATATGGGAATCTTCAGTGATGCATTTCATCATATGAAAAACTGGCATCCAGTACAGAGATAGAAGAGAAATAAAAAACAGCGACAATAATTTGTCGCTGTTTTTCTGTTACCTGTTTTATGCAGAAACAGAAAGAAATTCTACAATAGCATTGCACACGATTTTTTCCGAATTACTCAGCATGTCATTTATCACGATAAGATCAATAGCTTCTTTTTCTGTATGAAGCATTAAGTCAAATTCAGTAGAAGCTTTGGCTAATCTGCTTTTGATTTTTTCCTTATTTTCACCTCTATTTAAAAGTCTAATCTCGAGAAGTTCAAGTCTTTCAAGAATATCTTTACCAGGAACATCTACGCCTATTATAAAAACATTTTCTCCGTACATCTTCTTTATATTGAGTGCGCCTTGTATATCAACATCCATCAAAGGAATTTTGCCTAAATTCCAAATTCGAGGAAACTCATTCTTGCTTGTTCCATAATAGTCACCATTATACACTTCTTCCCACTCAAGAAAATACTCTTTCTTAATAAGCTGCTTAAATTCTTCAGATGATTTGAAATGATAATGCTGGCCGTCAATTTCGCGCAGTCGCTTTGTTCGAGATGTGTGAGAAATAGTTGGTAAACAATTATCAAATCGTTTACTTGTTATCTCTAATAACGTAGACTTCCCAGCACCAGAGGGTGCTGTAAAAATAATAATTTTTCCAATATCGGTAGTTTGTGTCATGTCTATTGATTTTTAAATTGTTTCTGTTGACAGGATAACATAGTATGGTATTTTGCGCAACCATATAATCATGCTATAGTTTCCCTATGAATATCCTATCTATCGAAACAAGTTGCGACGAAACAGCGATATCGATACTTCGTGTTTCCGGAAACACAGAGACGCCTCAATTCACCATTCTCGGTAATCATGTTGCGTCTCAAATCGCTCTTCACGCACAGTACGGAGGTGTATTCCCTGCTCTTGCTAAACGTGAACATGTCAAAGCAATTACTCCGCTTTTTATACAGGTACTAAAAGATGCAAACATGCACAAAATAGGAGTGAATGACACTCTAACCGAATCTGTAAAAAAAGATATTGAAACACTCCTTACAAGAGAGGTCGACATGCATAGTGACATCATTCAATCCGCATACTCGTTAGAAAAACCACAGATAGACGCAATTGCAATTACCACCGGACCAGGACTTGAACCAGCACTCTGGGTTGGAGTAAACTTTGCAAAAACACTGAGCATGCTCTGGAATATTCCGCTTATACCAGTGAATCATATGGAAGGGCATGTTATGTCAGTTGTCGCACAAACAAGCGGTGATACATTTGAAGTTGCACCGATTACTTTTCCTGCACTTTCATTACTTGTCTCAGGAGGTCACACAGAGCTTGTGGTTATTCGTGATTGGATGGTCTATGAAAAGATTGGCCAAACAAAAGACGATGCTGTCGGTGAAGCGTTTGATAAAGTCGCTCGCATTGTCGGATTACCGTACCCTGGCGGACCAGCAATATCAGCACTTGCAAGAGAGGCTCGTGAACAAAACCTTCCTCGTGAAGTGGAATTCCCTCGACCAATGCTTCACTCTGGAACATATGACTTTTCATACTCAGGATTGAAAACAGCAGTCTTGTACAAAACAAAAGAAATGGGTGCATTGACTGATGAGCACAAGAAAATAATCGCTCGTGAATTCGAAGAAGCTGCAATAGAAGTTTTGGTCAAAAAAACACTAAAAGCAATCGATCAATACAGTATACAGACAGTTATGGTTGGTGGTGGTGTGGCCAATAATAGCTATCTACAAAGTGAACTTCGAAAATCGATCAAAAATTATAACCCTGAGATACTGATCTACTTCCCTCGAACAGACTTTTCTACAGACAATGCACTCATGATCGGAGTGGCAGGATACTATCAATTTTTGAAAAATAAAAACGGTGCCCAATTGGACACCGTGAAAGCGTGTGGAACTATGACTCTGTAAGTGGTTGTGTAAAGTTTGCCCGAGGAGTAATCCTGAATGTTTCAGAATTTTCCTTAAATTTTTTATATTCTAAAACAAAAATGGCACCCCAGATCTCATTTTGTTCTGCAAGTTCTTTTTCAAATGAATCCATGTCCTCAAAACCTGCATCTATTACTTCAACACATCGATGCGGTACTTTTTGGAGTTTTGATTCATCGTGAAAATACAAATCAAACAATATTTGATACATAGATCTTTTACCTTCCACCGGATCTAGTGCAAACGAGTAGTTACTGTTCAACCATTTCTTAAATGATTCATTTTCGATAATGGTAATTTGCAAATATTTAACGATTGGCATAAAAGAATTTTGATTCAAAATATCAAACTTTTTTTGCAAAACAACTTCATCTGTATTACCTTCGTTTTTTAAAATATCTTTTCTCTTTTGATTTTTTTGAACATCATCGAGAAGTGAGACGATTTGTTGTGAGAAATCTGATTTTTCCATAGAGTATGTTTTTTTGGTTTCTACCCAAAGCGTAGTAAAAATTGTCTGGAGTGTCAAATAATGCTATATTTTCTCTATGGAAAACAAGCATATACCCGAAAAATTACTCACTCCGTATGATCCACAATCAACCGAAAAACGCATCTATGATGCCTGGGAGAAAAGTGGCTATTTTAATCCTGATGTCTGTATACAAGAAGGTATTACCAAAGCAGATGCAAAACCATTTACCATTGTGATGCCACCACCAAATGTGACTGGTATTCTTCATATGGGACACGCAATGATGCTCGCCATTCAAGATATTATGACCCGCTATCACCGCATGAAAGGCGAAAAAGCACTCTGGATTCCGGGTACAGATCACGCAGCGATTGCAACACAATCAAAAGTAGAAAAAGAAATCAGTAAAAAAGAAGGAAAATCTCGCTATGACCTTGGTCGTGAAGAGATGCTTAACCGTATTCACGCATTTGCACAAGATTCACACGATAGTATCATCGCTCAAGTAAAAGCTATGGGTGCATCTTGTGATTGGTCACGAGAAGCATTCACGCTTGATGAAACTCGTACAAAAGCTGTCTATACTATGTTCAAAAACATGTATGATGATGGACTTATTTATCGTGGTACTCGTGTGGTTAATTGGGACCCAAAAGGTCAAACAACTATTGCCGATGATGAAATCGTCTACGAGGAACGCAAGGCAAAATTATATACATTTAAATATGCAAAAGACTTCCCTATCGCTATTTCAACAACTCGACCAGAAACAAAAATCGGAGATGTAGCAGTTGCTGTACATCCAAGTGACGAACGATATACTGCGTATGTTGGAAAAGAATATGATATGGAATTCTGTGGAGTTCCAATACATATAAAAATTATCGCCGACGAATCTGTAGAAAAAGATTTTGGTACCGGCGCACTTGGTGTCACACCAGCACACTCAATGATCGATTCTGATATTTCAAAACGTCACAATCTTCCTTCTATTCAAGTAATCAATGAGTACGCAAAAATGACTCTTGGTGGTGAAAACATTCTTGGAAAAAAGACAACAGAAGCACGAGAAACAATCGTCTCATGGCTTCGTGATGAAGGATTGCTCGAAAAAGAAGAAGAGGTCAATCAAAATGTCTCTACAGCAGAACGCACAGGTGGAATCATTGAACCACTTCCAAAACTCCAATGGTTCATAGACGTAAATAAAGAATTCGTACTACCAGAATCAACACTGGAAGGCATTGCGAGTGGATCAAAAACAACACTCAAGCAGATAATGAGAACAGTGGTCCAAAATAAACAAGTAACTATTGTTCCAGAATATTTCGACAAAACATATTTCCACTGGATAGACAATCTTCAAGATTGGTGTATTTCTCGACAAATCTGGTACGGACACCGTATTCCTGTATGGTACAAAGGTGATGAAATATATTCTGATATACAAGCACCCGAAGGTGAAGGCTGGGTTCAAGATGAAGACGTGCTCGACACATGGTTCTCTTCAGGACTGTGGACATTTTCAACACTCGGTTGGCCAGAAAATACTCCAGACTTGGCGACATATCACCCGACAGCCGTACTTGAAACAGGATATGAAATTCTCTTCTCATGGGTAGCACGTATGATCCTCATGACTGGATACGGACTAGGTACAATTCCCTTCCATACTGTATATCTTCACGGCACTGTTCGTGATGCACAAGGTCGCAAAATGAGTAAATCACTTGGCAATGGTATCGACCCTATCGATGTTGCCAACAAATTTGGTATTGATGCTGGACGCATGGCACTTATTACCGGCACAGCACCTGGTACAGACAGTCGTATCGATGAAAACAAGATCAAAGGATACAAAAACTTTGCAAACAAACTTTGGAACATAACACGATTTATCATAACAAATACTGAAGGGTTCGAAGTAGACAATGAAAAAAATGAGTACACAGAAGAAGATCAAATACTTGCAGATGAAGTACGAACACTTGCAATAGAAGTCGGCGCAGATATTGACGCACTTCGTTTTCATTTGGCATCAGAAAAGATATATCACTATATTTGGCACCGTTTTGCAGATGTGATCCTCGAAGAAAGTAAAGAAATATTCACTGGTACTGATACTGCAAAAATATCTTCTCGAAAACAATTCCTTATGAACACACTTGCAGATACACTCAAAATACTGCACCCATTCATGCCATTCGTCACAGAAGAACTGTGGAGTATTATCCCTCGCAATGAGGCAAATTCACAAAAATTGCTTATAATAGAATCATGGCCATTTTTGGAGAATCACACACACTAATATACGCAATACTTGGTGGTGTTATTCCTGCACTTGTTTGGTTATGGTTTTGGCTTCGAGAAGATACACATCCTGAACCAATTGGACTTATAATCGCAGCATTTATCATTGGTGCACTGTCGGTCATGTTCGTCGTACCGTTGCAAAAATACGCAAGTACGCTTTTTACGTCTCATAGAGAAATCATCGTTGCATGGGCTTCAATAGAAGAAATCATTAAATTTATCATTGTAGCAGTTGTCGCACTTGGGACACGATACATGAAGGAACCTATAGATTTCCCTATTTACTTCATTACCGTCGCACTTGGTTTTGCTGCATTTGAAAACATTCTTTTTATCATCAAACCACTCAATGCAGGAAATATGCTTGTTGGATTCCTTACGGGCAATCTTCGATTTCTTGGGTCAACATTATTACATGCAATGGCAAGTGCCATTATCGGTATTGGCATAGGACTTGCATGGGATGGAACGTTCATTAAAAAAAGTTTTTTTGCAATTCTCGGACTTATCGGAGCAATTTCCTTGCATAGTGTGTTTAATTTTTTTATAATGGATAATGCACAAGAGAATTTTTTGACCGTCTTTGGTTTTTTGTGGGTCTTTACTATTATTAATATGTTACTTTTTGAAAAACTTCGTCGCATGGGACAATCAAGTACAGTATCGTCCCCTGTCACGAACTAAAACTACTATGGCAACCAAAAAGAAATCGTTTTTTGAACGTCTCACTGGAGGCATGAAGATGGATGATGATTTTCTCAATGAAGAACCAACTGAGGAACGAAAATCTCCACTCGCTGATTTGAAATCTACTAAAACACTTGCATGGGAAACAGAAGAAGATGAGGAAGAAGGTCAACTAACTGTCGACCTATATGACACCGCAAGTGATATTATTGTTCAAACACTTGTTGCAGGAGTAAAACCAGAAGATCTTTCTCTTACTATCACTCGTGATACGGTTATTATCAAAGGTAAACGTGAAGCAAGTAAATCTATCGAAGATGATAGTTACTATATCAAAGAACTCTACTGGGGATCATTCTCGCGAACAATTTCACTTCCACAAGAAGTAGAACCGGAAGAAGCAGAGGCTATTGAAAAACATGGCATGCTTATCATCAAGCTCCCAAAAATCGACAAAGAAAAGAAAACTAACCTTAAGGTCAAATCTATCTAAAAATCGCCCATATGTTGGGCGATTTTTATTACTTCAAAATAGTTGAATTTTTATTAAAAATAAGTACAATAGAGAGTGTTAGTTTATTGCCTAAATAGCGATGTTGGTGGAGTGAGGTCGGGATTGGGCGCCCGACCGCAAGACCTTGAACGTTTTGTACTCAAAAAGTGAAAGGTGTACAGTTCCTGTAAGGAACTTCCCTGAAGAGGGATTGAAAACAAATAATGCCTAGATAGCTCAGTTGGTAGAGCGCTTCCCTGAAGAGGAATAGGTCCCCAGTTCGACCCTGGGTCTAGGCACAAAAAATCTACATTACATTTCACTTTATCGTAAAATGTATAGACTAAAAATACTTATAAATCAAAAAAATAGTTATTCCAGCAATAATTAAACCTAGAATTCTATAAAATAACAGGTCTTTTTTTGTATACTTTTTATTAATTTCTTCCTGAGTACCATCATCTATTCCATACATGGCAATATGATTTTTATACCTATATTTAGACAATAAAAGAAATATAATTCCCACTAAAAGCAATATCCAATATAAACTTTTTTCAAACAATGTTGCACTTTGAAAAAAATAATGTACACATTGCTTAGCCTCAAAACTTTCTTCATTTTTGTAAAAACACCCAGTTAAAACATCCATAAAAGACACTGCTCCAAAAACAACAACAAGGAGGAGTGCGATAATTTGCCTATTTTTCATCTATATATCAAATTTAATTCCCTCCATTCACCTTCTTTGCGCTATTGTTGAAAATAGCATTAATTTGATCAACTTCTGGAAACACAAATCTTTGCAGCGACTGATTACTAGAGCTATACAAGGTCACAAATTTTTGTACATACGGCTCTATATAGAAGTATGCTCCATATACAAAAGACACTATAATCAACCAATATGCAACACGAAAGATGACTGCTCTTTTTTGATGTCCGCGTATTTTTTGCAGTATTACATTATTTTCTTTTGCAAGTTCGTAGGTCTGCTCGAGAAGTTTTTTTTCTTTATCGTCCATATACTCTTTATTATAGATTTAATTTTGTATTTTACAAAGTGCTCTCACCAGGAATCGAACCTGGAACTATCCCTTAGGACGGGACTGTTATATCCATTTAACTACAAGAGCGAAAAACACCACAGTCTGTGGTGTTTTTACAATACACTATTTCTGGGATGAATTAAAGACCGAGTTTGTCAGCAATAAGAGGTTCATTGAATCCAACGAGTATGTCAGGTCCGATGACGATAACTGGTACACCCATTTGACCGCTTTTCTCTACCATTTCTTTACGTTTCTCCAGATCAGTAGCAACGTTATATTCTGTATATGCAACACCATTTTCTCTAAAAAAGTCTTTTGCTAAATGGCAAAAATGACATGTTGGTGTACTATAGATCTCTACTGTTTTTTTTGTATCCATGATATGTATAAAATTATCTTTATATACCTCTAGTATACCACAGAGGTCAAATCTACCGAAAGAGGTTCTTAAAGAATGCTTTTACCCGAGCACTTCCAGATGGTTTCTCGGTATCAATCTGTTTTGGTGACTCATCTACAATAACTACAAGTCCTTCTTCTGGTTTGACGATACGGAACTTTTCTCGCAACACCCTCTCAGCACCTGCATCCGTTTCTATATCGTTAAGTTTGTTGGTTAGTTCTATTTTTTGCTGCTCGAGTTGTATTTTATTCTCTTCTGCACGAATACGTTCTTTCCGCACCTCACTACTTTTACGAATAATACCAATCACATTGTAGGCAAAAAAAATCATAAAGAAAAAGAGAATTGCGAGCATTACCTTAGAGTGAGCTATTGAACGGAATGATATATTACGTGATTGCATTTCCATGTATATATGATACAGTATTTCTACTATGTTATTCAATCAAAAACACCAAAAAAGAATTCAACGAATCTGGGCGGTTCTCTGCGTACTCGTCATCATTAGTATGATTGTCTTGTATTTCCCTGCACTTAGCCGATAATTATCGACTACTTTCAACGTCTCCGTTTTTCATCATTTTCAAAAACACATCTTGTGGAATATGGATCTTACCAAGAGCCTGCATTTTCTTCTTACCTTTTTTCTGTTTCTCGCGAAGTTTCATTTTACGAGTAATGTCGCCACCGTACATATGTTGCGTAACATCCTTTCTAAATCCTGATAATGTTCGAGAAGAGATAATTTTACCAGAAGCTTTTGCTTGAATCTTTGCAGCAATTTGTTGACGAGGGAGTAATGCATACAATTTCTCAACAGCTTGTTCTGCTTCTTCTTGGATTCGACGTCGAGAAATAACACGAGAAAATGCAGGCATAACTTCTTCTGCAACAAGAATATCAAGTCGGACAACATCAGCATCACGAAGATCACCAATTTCATATGAAATAGATGCATATCCAGAAGATACACTTTTTAATTCATCAAAAAAGTTTCGCATGAGCTCTCGAAGTGGCATTAGTACAGTCACCTGTGAACGATTATCACCGAAATTAACAGTATCACCTATTTCTGCTTCATGTTCATACAAGAGTGTCATGAGTGGTCCAAGATAATCAATAGGCGTGATAATTTTCACAGAAACCCATGGTTCCCATATTTGCGTTGCAAGCCCATCATCTGGAAAAACATGTGGTGAATATACATTTTCTTCTTTGCCGTTCTTATAGAGCACTCTGTACGTAATAGAAGGCATAGTGACTACAAGCTCGAGATCGAATTCACGACGAAGACGTTCAGTGATAATCTCAAGGTGAAGCATGCCAAGGAATCCGCAACGAAATCCTCTTCCGAGTGCACCAGAAGATTCTTCTTCGTGTGTAAATGAAGAATCAGAAAGACGAAGCTTGTCGAGTGCTCCTTTGAGTGTATTGAAATCATCCTGACTTTCAGGAAAAATAGATGCCCACACTACCGGACGAGGATTCATATATCCAGGAAGTACTGGAAGTGGATCTTTTTGGAAGGTAACCGTGTCTCCGACTGATGCAATACCTGGTCGCTTGATACCAGTCACAATATATCCGATCTCTCCTGCAGTCAAAATATCCTTTGATGTTTCTTCTGGGGCAAAAATACCGTTTTCAAGTGAAATAAATTTTTCTTGTGAGACACCAAACATGAGGTAATCACCTTTTTTAAATTGTCCATCGAGAATACGCACAAAGACAATCACACCTTTGTGGTTAGAGTATTTGAAATCAAAGACGAGTGCACGACCAGACTTGGTCTCTACATATGTCGTCACCGGAGCTGGAATACGACGAATGACTTCTTGTATCAATGTTTCCACTCCTTCACCTGTTTTACCAGAAACACACAGAATAGAACTTGGATCACATTCAAGCAATTTTGCTACTTCTTCGCGAACTTCATCCACTCGAGAAAGCGGAGAATCTACCTTTGAAAGGACAGGGATGATAACAAGCCCAGAATCGCGTGCCATTTGGAGCGTGGTGAGTGTTTGAGCTTGGACTCCTTGAGTAGAATCTACGAGTAATATAGAGCCTTCTACAGCCTTAAGAGCACGAGATACTTCGTACGAGAAGTCGATGTGTCCTGGAGTATCGATCAGGTTGAGTTCGTAATTGACCCCATCATGCTTGTATTCCATGCGTACAGGCTGCATCTTGATCGTAATTCCCCGCTCTCGCTCGAGTTCCATGTTGTCGAGTACCTGATCACGCATTTTGCGCTTCTCAATGGTATTAGTCACCTCAAGCATACGGTCAGCCAATGTGGACTTCCCGTGGTCAATATGCGCAATAATACTAAAGTTTCTAATATGAGCCAGATTCATAAATATAAATCATCTTAACATAAAAATGTGGTTTTGTCAGGGGAAATTTTGAAATAAAAAATAAAAAAAACCGCACAATCATTTGCACGGTTTTACTATAAAAAATAGTTTTAATTTTAGTTTACAAACAATAAAGCCATCTGTTCATCAATTTTATCTGCTTTTAATCGAAATTGATTTGACTTAACATAGAAATCTTCTGCTTCATTATTTTTACTTTTTGAACAACTGTCTAAAAAGGCAAGTTCTTTTTTTACTTTATCCAATGTAAATTCTTGTTCCTTTAATTTTTTTTCAGCACCTACAGAAATTAACTTATTCACTCTTAATGCTGTGTTATAGTCTTTCAAATTTTTAATATATTCCTGCATTAATTGATTTTCCTTTTCAGCTAAATTAATCATTTTGCTTAGCAGAGACTCCACTTCCGCCTTTAAATTATTAGCTTTTGAATAATATTCAATTCTCATTACAGTAAGTTCTTTAAACTCTTTTTGTAATGATTCTACTTTGGTTTGTCTATCTATTCGTTCATCTGAACTTAAGATAGTTTTAGAAATTTGTGTTTTTGGTTTTTCTGAAATCTTATTATCAGGATTCTGGCAAGCAATAATACAATTTACTAAAATTGCAAAAATTAAAACTTTTTTCATTTTTTGTTTATTTAATTTTTATTGTACAACCGTTTTTGAACGGGAGCCGATATAAGGAATCGGTTTCTTTACCTATTTTCATATATTAACATTTTATCTACTATTTGTCAATTAATATACAGATTGAAACTTTTATTACTTTCCTATCACTCAATTAATTGTTGTTATAGTTCTGTTGCAGGAGGGATTGATTTAGACTTCCAGAACTTACTATGTAAAGTACTCTTGAGTTCAAGAAACTGTTCATTTTTCATCAGACCCAAAATAAAGATGCCGAAAATAATACCTACTATTCCCGCAAAAAACCCTTGGAGGAAAATACCAAAAAATGTTTCTTGGTTAAATACTGGAGCAAACACTCCAAGTGCATGGTATGACGTAAATCCCATAAAACATGCTGCAGAAAAGGATTGTATGAATGTTTTTCCGAAAAATGATTCTGTTCTTCCTTTGAGGAAATCTTTTTGGAAATATATCCACAATATGAAGAAGTTGATAATCGAGCCGATTGAATATGCGAGTGGCAACATAAGGAGTTTTGTATTGGCGACATCATCAACACGCAGTAATGATTCTATAAAATATCTCATTACGGGAGTGTGATCATACGCAGAAACAAGACCGAACGACCCAAAAACAATAAGAACTGAAGAAATGATATTCACAATCAACGGTCTCTTTGTATTTCCTGAAGCATAATACCCTCTCACAAGAAGTGCGATAAGATTTTGTGCAACCAGTGAAATGACGAAGAGTGCAAGTGCCGCAGCAGTCAGACGTGTATCCGCCCAAGAAAATCTTCCTGAACCGAGAATAACACGCACGATTTGTGCACGAAGTACGATAAAGAGACACATGACCGGTAGTGACCAAAAGATGATTTGTCTTCCTGCAACCTTAATATGATTAAGAAATCCTTCTTTGTCTTCTTTTGAATAAAACTTGGCGAGAATCGGAAATGCTGCAACCGCATAACTAACACCAAAAATATTTACAGGCACAGATTGGAGATTGTATGAGAAGGTAAAAATAGAAATCGACCCAGGAGTAAAAAGTGACGCAAGAGAAACAATACCCATGATCGCAATACTATTCATAGCGAGTCCGAGTGTCCGAGGTAAAGACAACTTCACTACGTCACGTAATTCATTCCAATCAATCTTCCTTGTAACGCGGAGGATATACCCATGTCGTGCAATCACTGGAATTTGTATAATCAATTGCAATAATGCTCCCAAGATGACACCAAGCGCAAGACCAACAACACCAAAATATTTAGAGAAAAGAAGTATTCCGATCAAAATTCCAATATTATAAAAAACTGGTCCAAGTGCATAGACAAAAAATTTCTTATGGAACTGAGTAACGGTCGCAACAAGATTTGATACACCAAATAATATTGGAGAGATTAGCATGATACGACTCACTTGTACCAATGTATGCAATTGATCTCCGGAAAACCCTGGTGCAAGTAATTTTGCAAACCATGGCATAAAAATACATACAACAACACTGATTCCAATCATCACGAGTAGAAACGCAGTAAATACTTCATTTAAGAATCTTTTTGATTCATGTGTTCCGTGTTGTTCATCATGATCATGATGTTTGATGAAAAACGGGACGAGTACCGTAATCGACGCAAGTGACGCAATTGATATGTATAGAAAATCTGGAATACGAAACGCTGCATAATAGACATCCAATGATGGACTTGGACCGAACATGTGCGCAAGTAATCTATCTCGCACTAATGCTAAAATTTGTGAACAAAACGCAAACAAACCAAGCAACAATGCAGCTTGGTTGATGTTCGGTATTTCTTTATGAAAGTAGGATAGGATTTTTTTGACCATACAGAAGTACTAGTTTTTTGTAGTAGCTTTTTTGACTACAGGAGTAGTATTTGAAACTGTTTCAGATTTTGACTCTTCTGTTGGAGCAGGAATTGGGTTACTTACAGTTATTCCTGTATCAATTGATTGGCCTTGCTCCAAATTCTTTAATGCTTTTTTGATAGTCTCATTCTCTGGAAAACGAGTTTTGAGAATTTTGATTTGTTCAAGCGCTTGTGTGGATTTCCCTGTTTTGTCATACGCACGTGCAAGCATAAATCTACTTGTATCAAAAAGTGGATTCAATATAACAGAACGTTCAAAAGATGTTACTGAACTTACATATTGTGATGCATTAAATTCAGATATACCTTTCCAATAAAATGCTTTTGTATCGTTTGGTGATTTTAATGCACCTGTAGTTGCGTATTCTATTGCCTTACTTGTATTGCCAAGCGATGTTTCAAGCTGTGATAAAAATACATACCCATCTACAAAATTTTGTTTTTGTGAGACAGCTTCAAGTGCAAGTGTTCTAGCTTTTGATGAATCTTGGTTTGCAACTTCAAGTCCAGCACGGAGTAATGTAATATCTGGATTTTTTGGTGACAATTTTTGAGCTTGAATAAACGCTGCTTTTGATTGATCATATGCACCTGTAACTTTCAGGGGAATAATCGCTTGATACACAGAAGCAAGATTGACCCAGTTATCTGGAAGAGTTTCGTCAAAAGATATTGCCCGTTTACCTGCAAGTTGTGCGGCATCTAATGTTGCCTGAAGTTCTGGTTGAATTGATTCTACTGAAACAGACTTTTGATTCAAGTATGTACCTAATTTTTGCAAATAAATTCCTGCGAGTGAGCGATACATGGCGTCAGTAGGTGCAAGAACAATCGCCTGTGTGACCTTGCGTTCTTTTATATCGATAGAATTTGTTTGAAAACTACTACCATACAATGCATTTGCCCAAAATGTTTTAACGGTACGATATCCAAGTGTCATCACTCCGATCATACACGCAATAAGAATAAGGATTGAGAAGAAACTCACGCGCGGATCAGTTAACAATTCAATCGTACTTGTTTTCATATACCCTGACTGCACAAGCGTCGCCAAAAAGATACCCATAAACACAAAACCAAACGCCAATAGAATCATGTTTGGGGTATATATGAAAAAGGCACCAAGACAATAAAGGGACACAGTAAATGATGAAAAAGCGAAGAAGAAGTCATTTTTCTTCAGATCAGCATATTCTTTGAAAATTGTTTTGAATCCTTTTATCACAAACCAAAATATGAACACGAGCCACAACAATCCCCCAAGAATACCTTGCGTAACAAATATTGTTGGCACATATCCAAACCCAGCATTAAATGTTACGTTCCAAAAATCAGTTGAGATAATTGATGTAGGCTTATAGGTATTCCAAACAGAAAAGAAATGATTCGGACCAATACCGAGTATTGGGTTATGTTTTACTGATTGCGTGAAAACCTGGGTTGTGGTCACAACAGATGGACGGACTTCGAAAGATTGGATATTGAACACTCTACCAAGAACAGGACCGACACTGGCATTTGCAAGAATAAATATCAATGAAACAATTACAAGAGTGAATCCCACAAGTGGAATTGGTCGTTCTTTTTTTTGTTCATCACTTTTATTTCTGTCGAAAAATGAAATTTTAAAAATGAAGATGAATAGCGATAGAACTCCGACAAGTATCCATGCGGGCATAAAATTAACCGCAGCTAGAGCAACCGCAGAGAGCCCGAGAAAAACATACAAACCTATCTTTATTTGTTTTGTTACTACAAAAAACTCGAGGCAAGAAAGGACGAGTACAACTACCATGCCGAGAAATAACGCGAAATCATTCCACGAACCAAGTACGGTTACCGCATCACCCCAGAGTGTTGCTGAACCTATTGATTTCATAAATATCATGCGTACTACTTGGACAACCATAGCAAGAAGACTTCCACCGATCAACACAAAATACAATTGCATTGTTCGTTCTTTTACATTGAAATATGCAAAAGAAAAAAAGAATGCAAGAACGAGAGAAAGGGTACTAAGTGCAGTATCAGTCTCGAAACCACGACCAAATAGTGATGTGGTTACTGTCGGAGAGAAAAGAGCTGAAACAACAGCAATCACAGGCAATGTCCACGCAAGAAGTGCAATTGGATGTTTCAAAAAAGTAACCTTACCATCAGCAAGACGTGCAAACAACCAAAAAAGAGCACAGAGAAAAACACCTAGAGAGAAAACTGTCATTTTAACAACTCCATTTGACACAAACGGTGCTATAACGAGTGGTAATACTCCAAGTGCACCAAAAAGAGAGCTTACTGATAATTTTTGTAATATGGTCATCTTTTTTGTTTCTTGCATAAATATGTAATCTCAAAAAATATCGAGTACGGAAAAAGTACAGCAATATCGCTAATAAATATACATCTATTGTACTACAAAGCTTCTTAACAAACGATGTTGATAAGTTTGCCCGGCACATATATCACACGTTTGATTTCCTTGCCTTCTATCCATGGGAGAATTTTTTCATCACGAAGTGCATGAGCTTCGATTAATTCTTTTTGCATACCTGTATCGAAACGAAGCTCGGCACGCACTTTTCCATTAACCTGAACGACAATAGTCATCTCTTGATCAATGAGTTTCTTCGGATTGTGTGTTGGCCATGGTGCAGTATGAATACTTCCCTTTTGACCAAACTGTTTCCAGAGAACATCTGACATATGTGGTGCAAATGGCGCGAGTATTTGTATCAACATGAGATATTCACGCACCACAAGTGCCTCACCTTCCTTTTGTAACGTATTCTCAATATCATTCACGCAAATCATCATTGCAGAAATTGCTGTATTGAACCCAAACGAATGAATATCCTCAGTAACTTTCTTGATTGCTTTATGAATACTTCTTTCTATACCCTCTGAAGATTTTGCAGTTGATTGTGTTGCGACTTTTTCACCGAGTCTCCACACACGCTCAACAAATCGCCGTGAACCAATGATACTCTCTGTACTCCACGGTTGACTTGCTTCAAATGGTCCCATAAACATCTCGTACACACGGAGTGTATCAGCACCATATGTTGCGACAATATCATCTGGATTGATTACATTACCCCAACGTTTACTCATCTTACGTCCATCAGTCGCCATGATGAGCCCTTGATTACGGAGTGATTTGAACGGTTCTTTTGTAGGAACATAACCGAGATCATAGAGGAACTTGTGCCAAAAACGTGCATAGAGTAAGTGGCCTGTCGCGTGCTCTTGTCCACCGACGTACATATCGACATCTTTCCAATATGTAAGTGCTTTTTTATCTGCAAACGCTTTTTTGTTCTTCGGATCCATATAGCGCAAGAAATACCAAGAACTTCCTGCCCATCCTGGCATCGTATTGGTCTCATATCCTGCAGTAGTCCATGCTTTAACTGTCGCGAGTGGACTTTCGCCAGTACCTGACGGTGCGTATGATTTTACATTTGGAAGCTCGAGTGGAAGCTTTTTTTCTGAAACAGGAATGATAAGAGGTCCTTCTGAGATTTTCTCTACTCGCCAAGCAACACATCCATACTTATCAATTCTTTTATCGTAATTTGGGGCAACTTTTTTATATCGATTATATAGTTCCTCAATAGTATTAATTTCTTGGTCTGGATAAATGTCAGTAAATAAGTGTTTTCCTTTTTTGAAAATCTCAGGAATATTTTTAAAATTCCAAAGTTCTTTTACTTGCACAAGAAAAGATTCTTGTTTTTCAACATGAGTGAATTTGAGAATATCGCCAACGTTTACATTTTTACGTTCTTTTTTATCTAAGGCACGAACTTCAATAGTTTTTACCCCATCTTTAAGAAGTTTATATCGAAATTCTCCTGAAAATTTTATTTCAAGTTTTGGTTCTACTTTTTTGTGAATAAGCGGAATTGGCTCACCCCAGTATCTTTGACGTGCAAAAATTGCATCACGAATTTTGTATTTAGTGACTAATTTTCCGCCGACAAATTCTGTGATTACTTTACGAGCTTCAACAGATGACTTTCCACTGAATTGAGCTGAATTTTTTAAAATCCCATCATTTTGATAACAAACAAATTCTCTTAAAAATTGGTTTTGTCCTAACATATCCCAAAGACTTTTCTGTCCTCGAATAAAAGGTTCCCATTCTGAAAACTTTTTAAACCATATGTCTGCATCATCCAATAAATCTTCGGAAACACTATCCTTTTGAACAATGATATTTTTATTTCCAACAATTTCAACCCAATTAGTACCAGTGATTTGATTTTGAACAAGTGTTATAAAATCTTTTAATAATTCTTTTTTGAACTGTACTTGAATATGCTCACGCTTACTAATAGTACTCACTGCAAATTCAAAAGGTATTGCTTTTTCTTTGAGTTGTTTTTTGAAAAGGTCGACATCTTTTAATGTCAGAACAACCACGATTGATCTAAATGAATCTTCTGATGTGATTACTTGTTTAATTGGTAATCCATACTTATTTGCAAACTCAAAATCACGCTCATCGTGTGCAGGCACAGCCATCACTGCACCTGTACCATACCCAGCAAGTACGTAGTCTGCAATCCACACAGGCACTTCTTCACTGTTTGCAGGATTAATTGCTTTGATACCTTTTATTTCTACACCAGTCTTTTCTTTTGATGAAACACGATCTTCTTCAGACTTTGCCTTCACTTCAGAAAGATATGTTTCAACTTCGTTCCAGTTTTTAATCTGTAATTTCAATTTTTGAACCAAATCATGTTCAGGAGCAAGAACAACATATGTCACGCCAAAAAGCGTATCTGCGCGAGTGGTAAATACTTTTAATGAATCCCCTGTTGATACTGTAAATTCGATTTCACTTCCTTCACTCTTACCAATCCAATTCTTTTGGATTTCTTTTATATGTGAAGACCAATCCAACCCTTCAAGATCTTGGATCAAACGATCGGCATATGCAGTAATGCGCATGAACCATTGTCGCATTGATTTCTTCTCAACAGGATATCCTCCACGTTCAGATACAGGACCAGTGGAACTATCAACAATCTCATCGTTAGCAAGGACAGTACCAAGCTCAGGGCACCAGTTCACTTCACTGTATCCTTCATACGCAAGACGATAATTCATGAGAATTTTTTGCTGTTCAATCTCACTCCATGATTTCCATTCTTTTGCAGAAAAAGAAACACTATTGCTATTGCACACAGCATGTACTTTTTCATTTCCAGATTTCTCAAAAATTTTCACCAAGTCATCGATAGGTCGTGCCTTATTTTTTGTCTTGTCGTACCAACTATTGTAAATCTGTAAAAATATCCATTGTGTCCATTCGTAATAATCTGGACGATGTGTCGCTACTTCTCGAGACCAGTCATATGAAAATCCAATACTTTCAAGTTGCTTCTTGTAGGTCTTGATAAGTTGTTCAGTAAAAATGTTTGGATTCTTACCAGTCTGGATTGCGTATTGTTCTGCAGGTAACCCAAATGAATCAAATCCCATCGGATGAAGTACGTTGAACCCTTGCATGCGCTTCATGCGCGCAAATACATCACTGGCAATATACCCACGAGGATGTCCTACGTGAAGACCTGCACCAGATGGATATGGGAACATATCAAGAACATAGTATTTTTTCTTTTTTGAAGCTGTTTCTGTTTTATAGATATTTTTTGCCAACCATTCTTTTTGTATCGTTTTTTCAATCTTTTTATGGTCGTATTCTGGAAATTTCATTCCAGTTTTTTGGGTCACAGTTTTTTTGGAAGCATGAGAAAGTGCACGTTTTTGAGGTTTTTTCTTGATTGCCATAATGGCTCTAGTATAACAAAAATCACCCAGAATCGAAATATCGATTCTGGGTGATTTTTTATCTTATGCTATTTCCCAAACTTTCTAATAGCCACAAATATGAGTGCTCCAAGTGCGACTGCGAGAATAATCACCTTGAGTAGATTATCTGCCATAGACCAATATCTCACAGATGCAATAATGAGAGACAAGACACCTCCCCAAGAAAATGCTGGTGCAAGAACTGCTTGCATAGGGAACAAAATACCGAGTATGAGTGTAATGACACCAAGGACAACAAGGGTGATAAATACGTTTTTCTCGTATACTTTTCGCGCTTCATCATACTGTAATCGTTTTGTGTAATCTGGATCACAGTAGCCAGTTATTTTTGGATTAGTATTTTCTGGAGTTTTATATGCACTATCCTCTGTCCATTGCCCACCAACACCGACACAAGCTTCTCTGGTGGTGATTTGTTCTACTACTTGCGGTCGAGTAAAGTACGCGTCATACTCAGGTGCTTTATACACGAGCGTGATTGCGTAATTGAAAAATAAATTGAGCGTAATAATAATACCGATCACGAGTGACCAACGAGTAATCTTTGAAGATGATTGTGTGTTTTCCATATACCCATTTTATCACAGATAGCGTATACTGTGTACATATGAATCCAGAGGAAAATAAATACTCTATAGATCGTCTCGCTATTCGTGCAACACGATGGATTGGTTCACCGACATCACTTGTCGTTCACACCATACTCTTCATCTCTTCTTTTGTGCTTATTTTTACTGGTATCCCTGCAGATAAAATACTTCTCGTACTCACGACACTTGTCTCACTAGAAGCGATCTATCTTTCAATATTCATCCAAATGTCCGTGAATAGAAGTAACCAACGCCTCCAAAGAGTGCGACAGAATATTGAAGAAATCCAATCTAATGTGGAAGAGATTCAGGAGGATGTGGAAGGTATTGAAAAAGATATCGATGAGATTCAAGAAGACGTGGAAGAAATTCAAGAAGACGTAGAAGGTATTGAAAAAGACGTTGATGAGATTCAAGTTGACGTGGACGAGATTCAAAAAGACGTCGAAGAAATTCAGGAAGACGTGGAAGAAATCGAGAAGGATGTGGATGAAATCCAAGAAGATTCTGAAGCTGATGAAGCATCTGAACGTGCACGCGATCAAGAAATGCTGGTCCGCGTCGAAGGCGCACTTGAAGTACTTATGAAAGAACTCAGTGAATTAAAGAAGGTGCAAAATGCAAGTGTTGAAAAGCGTAAGAAAGTAGTAAAGAAATCAAAATAAAAAAAATCCTCCATATGATACATCATGTGGAGGATTTTACTTTTCTAGAAGGATTTCAATAATGACCAAAGGATTAGAACACACACAAATAACAAAAAGTATCCAACAATCAACGAAAAAATAATAAATCCATTTATTCGTCTATCTGTAACTTTGAATTGCGTATAGTATTTCTTTCCAGAAGACATGCACCATTTTGCTTGTTTTTTCAGATTGAAAAAGAATTTTTCAATAAAAGAAACCCCTTCTTTTATACTTGGAGCTATTTTCATGATATGAACATTTTACAGATATATTATATCAAATATAATATAAAATGTCAATATACCTCATATCATTTGACAATTAGTCATTATATCGCTATAATTATGTCAGATTCTAAAAAACTGAAAAATGAAAACTAAGATACTTTTATTCTTTGTTACATATCTTATTATAGATATATTAGTAACCTGGTTTTACCAAATTAATTCAAGTTTATCGTGGTCAAATCAAATACTTTATGAAAGAGGGGCAATCTATACTTTCCTTATAGTGGCAACACCGTTTTTAATTATCCATTTTAAGCGACACGGATGGAAACCTTCTTATTTGAACGAAGTAAAAAAATAAAAATGGGTGACGAAAATTTTCGTCACCCATTTTCTTATACCTTAAACTTTATGACACTGCCGTCTTCTTTACCATTATACTCCAACAAAAAAAAATCTTGAGAATCGTCTGGTTTTTATTCTGATGTCAAACCCGTCTTAGTTATCAGCATACCAACAACGTTTTTACATAGCAAGTAATCAAATGTATTTTTTTAGTTTTTCTGGTGTAAACGGCACAAAAGGTTTTTCTATACAAGTTTCAATCGCTTGTTTGACGAACTCATTTTTAGCATGAAGAAGATATTCTTTGGCTGTCAACTCACCAACATATTCAACTCCTAAAAATTCATACTCGGGTACCATTTCCCAGTCATAGGGTTTTTTTATTTCTATAGAGTCAACAGGTACAACCTCATGAGGTGAAATCCATTCCACTGATCGTATCCATTTTCCAGTTTCAAAATCTTCTCTAATAACTTCATAAAAATCTTTGCCAGATAGTACATAAATATATCCTTTGAGATTAGCTCCAAGAAGAATTTTATGATTCTCGTGTGTTAAACGATGGTAAACTGAATTCCCTTCCTTACTACGAGTTTCTTCATACAATTCGGTAGGTGTATAACAAAACGCATTCGAGGGTTTGTCTGAAGCATATACAACAGGAATACCGTATTCATGCACCGAACCGTACGCATCAAGCTTACGATTATATTTAGGATCGAGTTTCTCTATCTTCTTACCACTAGAATGAAAAAGAAACTCCTTTGTACAAGGTTTTACTTCAATAATTTTGAATTCGTCTTCATTAAAGGATTTTAATTGTTGTTCAATATTCATATATATTTTGTCTAAACCTTAAACTCCATTACATCACCATCACGAACTATGTATTCCTTCCCTTCTGTTCTTACCTTCCCTTTTGCGCGAGCTTCCGCATAACTTCCAGATTCTAATAGATCTTTCCAAAAGACCACTTCTGCGCGAATAAACTTCTGCTCAAAATCTCCATGAATTGCAGCACCGGCACGTGGTGCAGTACTTCCTGCTTTGATCGTCCATGCACGAGTTTCTTCAACACCTGTGGTGAAGTATGTTTCAAGTCCAAGTAATTTGTATCCTTCAGAAATAAGATCATTAATACCGTCATGTTCGCCACCGAGCTCCTGACGGAACACCTCCTTTTCTTCACCTTCAAAATCCTTCAATTCATCTTCAATCTTCGCATCGATAAATACATATCGTGAACCGTTTGATTCTATCGCATCAATCAATTGTTTGCAGAGTTCTGGATTTGTTTCATCTATATTTTTTACACCAGCTTTTTTATTGAGCCCGTAGAGCATTGGCTTCATAGTCAGAAGTCCAAGTTTTTTCACTTCTAATTTTTCTTCATCGGTCAGATCTGCTACTTGAGCGAGTTTCCCTGCTTCAAATACTGCTTCAATCTTTGCAAGCGCAGCATCTTCTATCACTGCTTGTTTGTCGCCACGTTTTACTTCACGCACGATATTATTACGACGTTTTGATACTGTCTCCATGTCAGCAAGAATAAGCTCTAGATTGATCACACCAATATCACGAAGTGGGTCGACATTACCATAAACATGCACAATATCAGCACCTGTACCTCCAACAGGAAAAAGTCGCACCATATGAAGAATGGCATCTACTTCACGGATATTTGCGAGAAATTTATTACCAAGCCCTTCGCCCTTTGACGCCCCCTCGACAAGACCAGCAATATCAACGAATTCAATCGCAGCTGGAATAGTTCGTTTCGTTTGAGAAAAATCCGCGAGCTTGTAGAGTCGATCATCAGGCACAGCAACAATACCTACAGATGGATCAATAGTACAAAATGGATAATTTTCCGCAGGAACACCTTTTTTAGTTAATGCGTTAAATAGTGTTGATTTGCCAACGTTTGGAAGACCGACGATACCGATAGATAAAGACATGTATAGAATATAGCAGAAATAGATTTTTTTGTCAGGTTTTTATTGAATGAGTGAATTTGTCTCAGGACCAACAATTCCATCAACTTTTAGATTATTGGCTTTTTGAAACTTTATAACAGCACTTCTGGTCAAAGGTCCGAAAAAGTTTGTCTCTAAACCAGGAGAACCTGGACCTTTATTGTTGAGTAAATATCCTTTACTGTTAAGATATCTTTGTAATTTTTTTACCGTATCGTCAACAAGACCAAAACCTAAGTATTTTGAATCATATGAGCCAATTTTACTTACATTTGAATCAGTACTCTTATCCACTGAACTAGTAGTAACAACCGAACATGTTCCTTCTTTTTTACACAAAGAAACATCAGAAGATAGTGCTTGTACATTTTTTGTTTTATTTACGTCTTCACCCAATGCCCACAAAGGAACAGAACCTTGAGTGGATGTATTGGTATTACCAGAATTTTGTTGAGCAACAGGTTCTCCAAAAAGACTGAAAACAGAAAAACGTGTAGTTGTACAAGTAACACTATTTACCTCGGTGTCTACAACACACCCGTTGAGTCTATTCCACACTGTTCCATTCCAACGATAAATAACAAGTGTTGATTCATCGATACCGACAACGTCTTCATTTGTATAATCAATAGTAACTTCAATAGGTTCTGAAAATTCTGTTACAGAGACATCTATATCTAAGAGAGACTTTAGGTCAAACGCATAATTACCGACCTTTACTACATCATCAGGTGTACTAGAAAATTGAAAAACTTCTTCTTGTTCTAGTGATTTGATTTGGTATACAGGATTTTCTTGTGTAGCCCGTGCAGGTACAATCAATGAGATACCTCTTGATTCAGAAAGAAGAGAAGGGGTACCTCCAGTATCTTTATTAACACTCGTGATTGTTTGATCTTTTACAGTAGCTGAACCAGTACATCCCGTGGTAGTAAAAACACCACCTTCACTTTTTACATTGTTTGCATTTTCATCTGAAGATACAACTCTATAATAATAACTTGAACAAGACAACAATCTGTCAATTTCAACACTATGCTGTCTTACTCTAGGTGCTGTATTTATCTCTTCTGTTGTTAGCCCATAAGCATTAGTCAATCCATATTCGACTAAACTTGATCTGTTATCACTTGTTTCCCATGTAAAAGTTGCGCTTTCATTAGAAGATAATACTGAAACATCAGCAATGACCGGCAAAATAACAATGTCTTTATTTTCGGCAAGATTCACCGACGGAACAAAGTTAGCCATTCTACCAGACCTACCGGAAATAACACCAGAAATTTCTTTTACGTCTAAATCAGAAGAAACATCTGATTCTTGTACCCTATATTCACAGACACCTCTGTTTGTATTTTGAACACTTAAAACACAACGCCTATCTGTTATTCCTGTTTCTAACGTAATAGTAACTTCTTCAGAAGTAACTGCTTCAGAAAAAGAAACGACGATATCGACAACATCACCCGTGGTATATTGTCCATTTTCAACACTTGAAGAAACAGAAGTAATAGTAGGAAGTGGGTCACTTAAATCTATCGTATACCGAAGAAGTGTATCAGTAGTATCATCGACGAGATATATTTTTGTGTCATCATTTTTTAAAACAATACTTGAAACTACCAAATTACGCACACCACTTGCATCAAAAGACAAATCACTAAATGTTGCAGATGAAATATCCCAAGGAGTAGTCAAGTTATATTGATATACGATATTTCCTCCCAATAAGAAGATTTTTGTTCCTTCTGCGTCAAATTTAAAACTAGCAACGGCAGACGTTTCAGATAGAGCAGACACAGACAAGCGACCAAACTCAGCAGTAGAAACATCCCAAGGAGTAGCAAGTGTGTATTGGAAAATCGTATCATTATCACCTCCAAGTACATACATACTTGAACCGTCGGTGTTAAAAGAAAAACTTAGTGGAGTTGTATCCTCTCTAGTCACAGAAAAAGAGAGGGTGTCATACTCAGCAGTAGAAACATCCCAAGGAGTAGCAAGTGTGTATTGGAAAATCGTATCATTATCACCTCCAAGTACATACATACTTGAACCGTCGGTGTTAAAAGAAAAACTTAGTGGAGTTGTATC
>JADLDV010000032.1 GCA_020846455.1 Candidatus Nomurabacteria bacterium | reverse complement strand
CTTCGATAAGTTTGTTTGCACCACGAATATTGAATGCAAATTCACGTGCAATCAATTTTGCAATAACGAACGGACGGAAAAGTTCGAGTGCCATTTGTTTTGGCAATCCACATTGACTAAGTTTAAGTGCAGGACCAACCACGATAACAGAACGAGCAGAATAGTCTACACGCTTACCGAGCAAGTTTTGACGGAAAAGACCTTGTTTACTCTTCAAGTTATCAGCGAGTGACTTGAGTGCACGCTTTTGAGATTGAGAAACGGCTTGAGAATCGTTTTGCTTTGCGATTGAGTTATCAATCAATGCATCTACAGCTTCTTGCAAGATACGTTTTTCGTTACGCAAGATCACGTCTGGTGCGCCGATTTCTTTCAATTTCTTGAGACGATTGTTACGGTTGATCACACGACGATAGAGGTCGTTGATATCAGAAGTCGCATGACGTCCACCTTCAAGAGCCACCATCGGACGAAGTGCTGGAGGAATAACTGGAATACGAGTCATGAACATCCACTCTGGACGAACATCAGATACGAGCATTGAGCGGATCAATCCAAGACGCTTGTCGAGTTTTTCTCGCTCACCTGCACCAGCTTTTTCAATCATTTTTTCTGTCTTTTCTTTAAGTTTAAGCAGGTCAGTGTTTTTGAAAATAGTATAAATTGCCTCAGCACCAATACCAGCTTCAAAACAAGTTCCGTATTTCAAACTAAAATGATGGAAAGCGATTTCATTGAAGACTTTTCCTTCGTAAATGTCAGCGATTTCTTTCTTTGTACTTGCGAGGACGAGTTTGAGTTTTTCACGAGTCTCATCGTCGTTCGCCATTTTTACTTTTTGTTTATATTCAGTTTCAATATTGCGAAGTATTTTCTCCTTTTCATCTTCGTTTGCACGAGTAACAATGTATCCTGCAAAGTAAATTACTTTTTCAAGGTCAGTCAGAGAGATGTTAAGGAAAATAGACATGCGAGATGGTACACCGCGGAGGAACCAAATGTGTGCAACTGGTGACGCAAGATCAATGTGACCCATGCGTTCACGACGAACAATCGAAAGTGTTACTTCCACGCCACATTTTTCACACACAATATCCTTGTATCGAATACGACGATATTTTCCACAGTAACACTCGTAATCTTTTTCTGGTCCAAAAATACGTTCGTCAAAGAGACCACCTCGTTCACTACGGCCTGTACGGTAGTTGATGGTTTCTGGCTTGGTAATTTCCCCGTATGACCATTGCAAAATGCGATCAGGCGAAGCAAGCTTGAGAGTAATATAATCGAAGTCTGCTGTATCAATTGTTTTTTGATTTAATGACATATAGTTTTTCTTCGTTAGTAAATATTATGCGTCGAGAAGGATGTCTTCATCGTCCACTGCTATTGCTTCGACCTTACGAGTTGCCGCACCGAGATCTGCACGATTACCATGTCTGTCTACAAGATCAACATCGAGCGCGAGACCACGGAGATAATTCAACATGACATTGAATGATGCAGGAGCGTTCATTTGAACAATTTTTTCTCCTTTGATAATGGCATCGAATGCTGCTGAACGTCCTTTGATATCGTCTGACTTAATCGTAATCATTTCACGAAGTGCATGTGATGCACCATATCCTTCGAGTGCCCAGACTTCCATTTCTCCAAAACGCTGTCCTCCACCTTGTGCTTTACCGCCGAGTGGTTGTTGTGTAATGAGAGAGTAGGGTCCAATCGAACGCATGTGAATCTTGTCTTGAACCATGTGGTGCAGTTTCAAGATATACATATATCCAACAGAAATGTCTTGTTTGTATTGTTCACCGGTACGTCCATCAAAGAGTGCCATTTTGCCATTTTCTGGAATTCCTGCTTTTTTCAATTCTTCTTTGATTTCTTTATCAGATGCTCCTGAGAATGGAGGAACGATTGCTTGGTAACCGAGTGTGTGTGCTGCGAGTCCAAGGTGGAGTTCAAGAATCTGTCCAAGGTTCATACGTGATGGCACACCAAGCGGTGTAAGAATTACATCGACAGGTCGTCCGTCTGCCATGTATGGCATGTCTTCTTCTGGAAGAATAATTGAGATAACACCCTTGTTACCGTGACGTCCAGCAAGTTTGTCACCGACTGAAATATTACGGAGTTGTGCAACTTCAATAACAATCTTTTTGATAATACCACTTTCGAGTTGATGTCCTTGATCACGTGAGAATACTTTTACTGAAATGATACGTCCACGCTTTCCATGTTCCATACGAAGTGATGTATCTTTTACATCACGAGCTTTTTCGGCGAAGATTGATCGGAGCAAGCGTTCTTCTGGAGTGAGTTCTGTTTCACCTTTTGGTGTAATTTTACCGACGAGAATATCGTTGGCACGAACTTCAGCACCAACACGGATCACACCGTCTTCATCGAGGTCTTTCAATTTTACTTCACCGACGTTTGGAATATCACGAGTAGTGACTTCTGGTCCAAGTTTAGTATCACGAACGATACAAGTGAATTCTTCAAGATAAATAGAAGTAAATTTACTATCTTTTACGAGACGTTCAGAGAGAATAATCGCGTCTTCATAGTTGTTACCGTTCCATGACATGAATGCAACGAGTGCGTTTTGACCGATAGCAATCTGTCCTTGGTCTGTAGAACTTGTATCCGCAAGAAGATCACCTTTCTTAATCTTGTCACCGACAGAAACCTGTGGACGTTGGTGAAATACTGAGAAGTTGTTGGTACGTTCAAAAGACACGAGTGGGTATGTGTGATCACCTTTCGCTTCTTTGATAGTAATTTTCTTCGCATCAACATATGTCACTTCACCTGCTTCACGAGCGATGATGATACGTCCAGAGAATCGAGCTGCTGATTCTTCAATACCAGTTGCCACGAGTGGGGCTTCAGGCACGATACAAGGCACACCTTGCTTTTGCATATTACTTCCCATGAGTGCACGTGTAGAGTCATTGTGTTCCAAGAATGGAATCATAGAAGTACCGATAGAAAACGCTTGGTTTGTTGCCACGTCAATATAATCCACAGCATCTCGATCAACGAGTCCTGGGATAGTACGAGCACGAACTTCTACTTTTTCATCGATAAACTTGCCATTTTCATCATATTTTACTGCACCGTGTGCAATGTTGAACTTTTCTTCTTCAAGGGCGTTCAAATACACGATCTCATTCATGATCTTACCATTCTTTACTTTCACATATGGAGTTTCGATAATACCAAAACTATTTACGCGAGCGTATACAGACAAGTGCAAGATAAGACCGATGTTCGGACCTTCTGGAGTGTGAATCGGACAGACGCGACCATAGTGAGAGGTGTGCACGTCACGTACTTCGAGTGATGCACGTTCACGAGTAAGACCACCTGGTCCAAGTGCTGAAAGCGTACGGAGGTGTTCTAGTTCACAGAGCACATTCTCTTGTTGCATAAACTGAGAGAGCTGGTTTTGTGTGAAAAATTCTTTGATACGAGCTTGGAGAGGACGTTGGTTGAGAATTTGAATCGGCATTGATGTAGACACGTCAATAGTAGACATTCTGTCTTGAATGTTACGCTTGATTTGAGTCATACCCACGCGGATTTTTTGTTGGAGGAGTTCTCCGACATATCGCACACGACGTTGACCAAGGTGATCGATATCGTCGGCAATCGCATCTGGTGTCGCATTCAAATGCAAAATGTACTCAACGATACTGATAAGGTCATCTTTTGAGAGGGTTCGTCGTTCGAGTTCCTTTTCATCCATACTTTTCTCAAAACGCTTGTTGAAACGGAAACGTCCAACAGGAGAAAGGTCATATCGTTCTTTACTGAAGATATTATCGATAAATCCTTTCGCGTTTTCTGGAGTAGCGAGGTCGCCATCACGAAGACGTTTGTAGATTTCGATATATGCATCGTGTACTGACTTAGTTGGATCCTTTTCAACAAAAGTCTTGATGGTTTCAAGATATACAGAATCCTTGAATGCTTCGAGGATCATGTCATCAGTAGACAAGCCGAAAACACGCAACAGTGCAGTGACTGGGAACTTGCGTTTCTTGTCGATACGAACATAGAGTCCGCCATCGATATCAGATTCTATTTCAATCCATACACCACGTGCAGGAATGATCTTTGCGCCAAAAAATTGTTTGCCGCGAATTTCTAATTCAGGGAAAAAGACACCGAAACTACGCGCGAGTTGTGGCACGATAACACGTTCAACACCATTGATGATAAACGTACCATGTGCTGTCATGAGCGGAATATCGGTCATGAACACTTCTTGTTCTTTTTCAGAACCGAGTGTTTTGTTATTCAAACGAACACGCGCTTTTACTTGTGCCTCGTACGAAAGCTTGTTTGCTTTCGCATAGTGTTCATCATACTTAGGTTCACTCAAATAAAATGACAAGAACTCAAGACTGAATTTCTTATCTGAATAGTCCACAATCGGTGAAAATTCAGTAAAGACTTCTTTGAGTCCATGTTCAATCAACCAGGTATAAGAAGCAACTTGTGTTTCCAAAAGATCTGGAAACGGTGCAAGTGGTTTCTTGTATTTTGAGAAATATTTTTTCTCGCGGATCTTCTTGTCTTTCGTATGCATAATAGGACAAAATCTCGTGCGCTTGGTTTATCCACAGAAAATAAAACAAAAACAAGCCCTCCCCTCTCTAGAAGGTTGCTTATTCGGTACTACTTTTGTGTCATCCCCAGCATTAAAATACTAATGAAAATAAGATGATTTTTAGAAAATCACGATCGCGACACCAATAACACAATCATGCAATCGAATACAGTATAGTAAATAAGCATGATTGTGTCAATTATTGACTTTTGGTGTCTAATTTGAAATAAAAAAGCGCTTCTATATATTAGAAGCGCTCGCGTGAATAGTTTTACGTCAGGTATATTCAGCATGTACCTTTGAAATTTTTAAGACTTATCAATAGTCTATAATTTGATATTATTTTTCTTCGATATCCTCTGCGAGGAACACCCTATTATCGTCAGTATCCCAAGGATACACCCAGCTCATCCAGTTCAACCCGCGCCCACCATCACCCTGGTAACAATGGAGGATGCAAGGGGGGTTATCAGGATAAAGCAGTTCAGATTCTTCTGCTGGTTCAGTAATGAGGTTTTCACGGTAAACCACGTCAAATTCTTCTGTTGGCACAGCAACAATGTCTTTCGATTTTAATTCTTCAGGTAAATCTTTTTGTTTGCATTGCGCCAAAACACCAAGTAAGTAATTGGGAGCATGAGTTACAGGTTTCTTGCCAAATTTAGCAAGATATTCGACTTCTTTACCTACATGTATTCTTTCAGTTACGGGAATGAAGTAAATTCTCTTTACATCTTTTGCTCCTTGAAGAGAAATGTATTTATATATACTTTTTCTAAAGCCACAATTGTCATATTCGTAGTCATAGTCGTAGTGACCTTCTTCCTTCCCTTTTTCAATGTCATTTATAGGGGTAACCATGAGTGAAAAAAATCTCTCATCTATATTTTTAACGATATTATCGGAAGTATTTATTGTACTCATTTTATGTATTTTTAAAGGTTAGTAATTTTCTCAAAAGACAAAATCTGCTGAGAAAATTACTAACCATACATCTTATTATAGAATAGCATATTTATATATAAAAGTCAATACCCTATAAATGTTGAATTTATAGGGTATTTTTCTTTATTTTCCTAGTTTTTTCTTATCCTTCCCTTCCCTCCATTCGTCTATTTTCTTATGGTCCCCAGAGAGAAGTACTTTTGGCACAATGAGTTTCTTTTGGTCTACAAGAAGTACTGGTGGACGAGTATACATTTCTGAAGATGATGCACGAGATTCTTCGAGTGATTCAATCTTGCCGAGGACACCTACTACTTGTCGTGACATCACATCGATCATGACCATTGCAGGTAATTCTCCACCAGTGAGTACATAATCCCCGATAGAGACTTCATCGATACTACTCCCTTTTGGTAGAAGTACTTTTAACCCTTTCTTTACTCGTGCATCGATACCTTCATATCGTCCACAGATAATGATCACATCGGTATACTTTTTGACTGTTTGAGATGCATAGACATTGGACAGCATTTTACCACCAGGAAGGGTAATGATTACTTTCCATTTTGCAGTTTTTTTCTTACGAATGATTTTCTTTACAGTATCGAGTATCGGCTGAGCAGTCATGAGCATTCCTGGACCTCCACCATATGGACGATCGTCAACTTTACCATGTTTGTCTTTGGTGATATCACGAGGATTATAAGTCGTGACTTTAATCTTCTTGCTTGCAATTGCCCGCGCCAAAATAGATTCGCCGAGGTACGAATCAAGCATAGATGGGAAAATAGTGATGATATGGAAATGCATATGTGTGTAGTGTATCTTTTTTGTAAATAAAAGCAATAATAAAAACCGCAGATGCGTTTGCGGTTTTTATGTTTTGTATTAATTAAATTCCTTTGAGATCTTCCATTGCATCATCAACAGATTTCATTGATGCGCTTCCTGCGGGCATGCCGCCTTCTGGTTCATTAATCTTAAGATTGACTCGTGCATTGTTTTTCATACCAATAACACGGAGAAGTGTGCGAATCGCTTTTGCAGTATTACCTTGTCGTCCGATAATCTTGCCCATGTCGAGTGCATTCACAGTAAGTGTAATCAATACACCCATCTCATCAACAGTCCGGTCGATTTTTACATCGTTAGGATTGTCAACAAGTGCTTTGACAACATATTCAAGAAAATCTTTATCCATTTCTTTGTGATCCATATTTCAAGTCTGTCTAAATTTTGTAAACTGAAGTCAGTGTGCCGACGAGACACTCCTGTCCGTATTCATTATAGTGTACTAATACCTCATGTCAAACAAAAAAACAAAACCATTCCGTGGATTTCTCTTTGGAATGGTTTTGCAAGAATGATTATTTCTCTTTGCGCTTTGTTGTTGGACTTTTCTTTGGGAGAACGTTTTTCTTCTTCCCTTCTACAACACCTTCTTTCACGAGGAAGTTGTGAACTGTCGGAGTAACTTGCGCACCATTTGCAATCCATTTACTTACCTCTGCTTTTTCACAAACGAATGTACTTAATTTTGGATTATATGAACCAAGAATTTCCAAAAATTTTCCACTCTTTGTTGCGTTTTTTGAGTCAGTCAAAACAAGACGAAAATGTGTTTCATTCTTGCGGCCGATACGTTGTAATCTGATCTTTAACATATATAGGGATATACTACCAGATAAGCACTTTTTGGTCAAGGAATATCCTATATGTTACAGAATAATGTGTTATACTCAACCCATATGACAGAAACAACACACGGGAATATTGTCCAAGGTATTCTTTCTCTTACAAACAAAGGTGTCGGATACGTGCGATTACTTGACGCAAAAGACAAAAAAGATTCCATAGAAATAGATGCGAGTTTTCTCAACACAGGACTTCATGGAGACACGGTCAGTGTGGAACTCTACCCAAAAATAGAAGGCAAAAATCAAACAGGCAAAATTATTGAGATTATTACTCGTGCAAAAACAGGATTTGCAGGTACACTTGAATCAGATAATGGTGTTTGTTTTCTTGTACCAAGTGATCATCGTATGTATACAGATATTCTGATTCCTACAGAAAAACTTGGCGGTGCATGTACTGGTCAAAAAGTATTTGCCAGAATCACTGATTGGACTGATGCGAAAAAATCACCTATCGGAGAAGTGTTGGAAGTACTCGGAATACCAAATGACAATGATGCAGAGATGCGTGCAATTGCACTTGAAAAAGGATTTACAAATGTATTTCCTGAACATGTTACGGAAGAAGCGGAAGCATTAAAAACACGCGGGGTTATCGCTGATACTGATACTCGTCGTGATTTTCGTGAAGTACTCACTTTCACCATAGACCCTGCAGATGCAAAAGACTTTGATGATGCACTTTCATTCAAGAAAAATGAGGGCGGCACGATAGAAATCGGTATTCATATTGCAGATGTGTCACACTACATGCCAGAAGGTAGTGCGCTCGACAAAGAAGCTTCTGTACGCGCAACATCAGTCTATCTCGTCGACCGTACTATCCCAATGCTTCCAGAAGTGCTATCAAATGATCTCTGTAGTCTTATGCCGGATGTTGACCGATTGACTTTCGGTGCAGTTTTCACATTCTCACCAGCAGGAGATCTTATAGGAGAATGGTTCGGCAGAACAATCATTCACTCAGACAAACGATTCAGTTATGAAGAAGCGCAAGAAATCCTCGACCTAGGAACTGGACTCTATTATGATGAGCTCAATCTTATGAATACCTTTGCGAAGAAGATGACCAAAGAGCGTTTTGAACACGGCGCAGTGTCACTTGATCAAGATGAGGTGAAATTCAAACTCGATGAAAAAGGAGTTCCGATTGGTGTATACATAAAAACACGCGGTGATACAAATCGTATGATCGAAGAGTACATGCTTCTCGCCAATAAAAAAGTGGCTGAATTTGTGGCCAAAAAAGGCGCGAGTGAAGATGATCACGTGTACATCTATCGTATTCACGACAAACCAGACGAAGAAAAGACAGCTGACCTTGTCGGTTTCTTGAAGCGTCTCGGATATCCTATTTTTGA
The DNA here is from genome assembly GCA_020846455.1 of Candidatus Nomurabacteria bacterium. Lineage (GTDB taxonomy): Bacteria > Patescibacteriota > Minisyncoccia > Phycocordibacterales > UBA9973 > JADLDV01. The sequence continues at coordinate 22,766 of JADLDV010000032.1, read as the reverse complement.
AAAAGATGGCATTATTCCCTCTCAAGAAATAAACAAACTCCTCGCTTCACTTGAAGGAAAACCTGAAAAAGATACGATTCACCGTGCAGTTATTCGCTCTATGGCAAAAGCTGTATATTCAACAAAAAATATTGGACACTTCTGATTGGCTTTTCATTATTACACACACTTCACATCACCGATCAGACGCTATCCAGACGTAATTGCACACAGACTTCTCCAAGTATATCTTGATGGACAAATGATTCCCGTAAATGACCAAATGAAATATGAAAATATTTGTACGATTTCATCTATACGTGAAAAAGAAGCAGCAGACGCAGAGCGAGCATCAATCAAATACAAACAAGTAGAATATATGTCATACCGTATCGGAGAAATATACGACGGGACAATTACTGGTGTCAGCGAATGGGGTCTCTTCGTAGAAGAAAAGCAAACAAAATGTGAAGGTATGATTCGTCTCAAAGATATTGGTGACGATTTCTACAGCCTCGACGAAAAGAATATGATGATTGTCGGCAAAAACAGTGGTACGACATATCAAGTTGGTGGCAGTGTTCGTATTAAAGTAAAAAATGTGGATACTATAAAAAAGACAATTGATTATATTTTTGTATAATAGATACATATGCATCCTATAAAAAATCGTACGTCTCGACTCAAAAAAGCGATACTTTTTTTTGTTGCCATTCTCATACTCCACAAACCACTGATCGAAGGTGGTCGCATCGTAATCACGTATGTTATCCCAAAAGTAGGACAAGATATGAGTATCGCATGGGACGTACTTCGTAATAAAATAAACCCGCCAAGCCCACTGACGATTAATTTTTCTCTTGCAGAATTCAAGCACCAGCAACTCTATACAGTAAAAAATAAATCTCCTCAAATTAGAGTAAGTGCAAAAAGTTTTTTTGTTGCAGACCTAGAAACAGGTGATGTCATACTCGCATATAATGCAGAAGAAGAACGTGCCATTGCTTCTGTGAGTAAACTTCTGACCGCAGTCGTTGCAGTAGAGCTCATTCCGCAAAAAGATTTTGCAAAAGTATCAGAACGCGCACTTGCGACCTATGGCAAAAATGGGAATTTTAGTGTTGGTGAAAAAATTCAAAATGTAAACCTTCTTTTTCCGTTACTTCTTGAGTCGAGTAATGACGCCGCAGAAATTATCGCAGAACAACTCAACCGCAAAAATTTCATGCTTCGTATGAATGAAAAAGTACTTGAGCTTGGCATGATTCATAGTCGTTTTGAAGACCCAAGTGGATTATCTCCAAATAACATTTCTACTGCACGAGACTTGTTTGCGCTCGTACAACACATCTACAAAGAAAAGCCTTACTTGCTTGATATTTCTCGTATTTCACAATACAAGACATCGAGACATGTATGGTTCACACACAACCAATTCTTGAGAGAAGATGGATACATTGGTGGTAAAAGTGGTTTTACCAATCCCGCAAAACAAACAAATATTGCAGTATTCAAACGTACCATTGATGGGCAAATACGGCCATTTGCAGTGGTAATCCTCGGTAGTGATAATAGATACGCAGATACGATGACTGTCGTACGATTCATCGAGAAGCATATATCACTCACCACGAGACTTCCACTTATCTCACCCGAGATTATCGAAAGTGATAGTCCGTATGTACACTAAAAAATCCCTGAATATATCAGGGATTTTTTTATCGAATAGTTGCGTTATATAGTCGCATTGTTTCTTGTTCAAGTTTTTTGTGAAGCTCATTTACTTCTGTATCAGTGAGTGTACGATCGAGTGATCTATATGTGATCCGATACGCATAACTTTTCTTTCCTGCGCCAAATTTTTCTGCATTTTCATACTCATCAATCAATGCCATTTCTTCTGCCATATCACCGATGACATCACGCACAAGGTCAAAATAATCATTCGGAGAAAACGATGCAGTATCAACAATAAAAGAAATATCGCGTATTACTGGTGGAAACTTAGAAACTTCTTTATATTTCTGACCGAGCTTAAGCTGCTTTTGTACTCGTTCATCTTCTGACCAAAGTAGTCTGATATCTGGAAGTTCCATGCCGATAATCGCAAGTCGTTCAAGTCCGAACCCGAATGCCCAGCCATTATACCCTTCGAGACCAAGTTTCTTCAAAACACTTTTCTTTGGCATACCACCTCCCATGATTTCAAGCCATTGGCCGTTGATCATAACCTCTATTTGAAGAGAAGGATCTGTGTACGGAAAAGTATCATCGAGGAATCGATATTCTGTATCTTTACCGAAGACATGTTCAACAATCTCACGAAGCACTTCTTTCAATGATTCAATAGGCATGATTCCCATAGAATCTGGCTGTAAATACCAGCCTCCCATTTGATGGAAGATGTTCATGTGCTTTCGATCTATTTCATCTTTTCTGTACACTTTACCATGACAGAGTGCGCCAAGTGTCTGACCATTCGCAATACGATTTTGTACCTCAGGATCGTTCAAATAGTAATACCAAAAAACGGTATCGTGTGTACGCAAGACATTTTGTTCATCTATGTAGTACGTATCAGATTTACTTCGAGCAACGTGATCAGGCGCAAAATCAAATAGATCAAAAAGAATTTCTGTAGAAATAACTTCTGGGATAGTAATGATATCAAACCCCGAAAGAGCTGGGACTTGCTTCACTTTCTCTGCAATTTCAAAAAGTGGACTTTCGACAGTGCGAGAAAGATCCTTCATTTCCAAATATCTTTTGATACGAAATGCTTCTGGATCAGTTCTGTCTTCAAGGGTTTTGAGAATCGCTTCTTGGGCGTCTGTATTGATATTGATTTCCATATGGGATTATCATATCAGAAATTAGGTAAAAAAATAAGCCCTTCGTTTTTAACGAAGGGCTTAAGAGAATCATTTTTATTTAGATTCCGGAGAAGCTTTTTTGGCATTAGTTCTTACAGGTGCCTCATGGAGGTGTACGTTGAAAACATTACGTAAAACATGGTTGTTTTCAGGAAAAAACCTGTTTGTAGTAGGTTCAGGATTTTTATTCCCTGAATTACTAGTACCATTTCCTGCATGATGTCTCAATAAGTATCCGATAAGGAAACCAATGATCAGAAACAATGCACCGCAGGTAAACATATTCCAACCAGTATACATACCGGCATTATCACTTGGTACGTAGTACCTGTGACAGGAGGTGTCTTGTGGTTGGCAACCCGGATTTGGGTTAATAATGATACTCGGATGATAATCCACGTTTGCACCATTTGTACCTATTGGCCTACTCGGTTTCTGTATTTTGGAAACAGGAGGAGGACAAGGGTTTCCGGACGAAGGCACTTGGCCTTTTGCAAAATTTCCGACAAACAAACTAATAATCATTACGATGCCTATGGCCCAAATAATTGGTTGGTTAATTGCGTTTTTTGCTGATACCACAGCAGTTGTAGTTTTTGAGTTAGTTCTCATTTTTATTGTTTTTGTAAAGTACCTACTTCTTATCTGGTTTCGGTTTTGCCCAGTTTTTTATTCCATACATATATTAGCATATTATAATATATTTGTCAAGTATCAAAAAATCCCCTATTTTAAGGGGATTTTTTGATACTTTTAGATTCTTATTTACTGAAAAAAGAAGTGATTTTCTTCCAAAATGAATTTTTTACAGACTTGCTTCGTCTGGTCATAGTACAACCATGAGGACATACCGGCTTCCCTTTTGCATTCACACATGAATCACAGAAAATGAAGTGGCGGTGACAGTTATCATTCACACAGTTTACGAATTTCTCACACGCACCGTCACATCCTTCACAGCGACCAATCACTTGATGTTTTGGATCATCAGTATAGAAGCCCATCATGACGCGCTGATCAAAGACATATAATTTACCCTTGAAATCTTCGTTAGGATACTTTTCCATATACGACACAATTCCCCCATCGAGCTGATAGACATTTTTAAACCCTTGAGTAATGAGATACCCCGAAGCCTTTTCACACCGAACGCCACCTGTGCACACAGTGAGAACTACTTTGTCTTTTAAATGCTCAATGGATTTTATAAATTTTGGAAGATCGCGAAAATTATCCATCGGTGGACAAATAGATCCTTCGAACTGACCCACTTTATGTTCGTATGCATTACGCATATCGACAATATAGAATTCTTTGCCAGAGTGAATCCATTCGTGCAGTTCTTCTGGTTTCAAATGAATACCCGTTGTTTGATTCGGATCAACATCACAAGTACCAAGATGTAATGATACGATTTCTTGTCGAACCTTAATAGAGAGTTTTGGGAAAGCATCACCAGTACCAACACTTCGCTTGATATGTGTATCTGCAAATCGTGGGTCACTCAAATAGTCAGCGAGGTATGCTGCAATATGTTCTTTTGTACCCTCAAGTGTGGCGTTGATCCCTTCAGTAGCAATAATCGTACGACCTTTCAACTCAAGTCGCGTACAGATTTCCCGTTGATGTTCAAGGAGCGCTTGCGTATCCGCAATGTGGACGTATTTGTAAAAAAGGATAATTTCATATTCTTGCATATATCCTATACTACCTTTTTAAGGGTATTTTTTCAAGAACATCACATCATGTATATGGTATAATTATACCATGGAACATCACACCCCAAAACCTCAAACACAAAAGGCACTTGTCGTGTGGTACATTGTACTCACCACGACATTACTCGTATTACTCAAGATAGGATATTATATCGGATGGCTTGATAATGGGATACAGTAAATTCTAGATACCATACACTCGCTTTGCTTGGGCACAATACGTACATTGTTGCGCACCTGAACCATAAGCCTTGAAATGACATGGGCGATGTACCCATGAACCGTCTTTGAGCCAAGCACTGTAGTCAGTGATATCTTTCAACAAAAGATCTATTTCTTCTTGTTCTATGTGCTTACTATAGAGTGCATTTTTATCTGATGTATCTGCTTCAAGAAACAGTAATCGGGAATTCACAGTATCTGTACTCTTTTCTGTTGTACGAATAAGGTATGCGTACATTGCGAGTTGTCTCATATATGAAGATAGTCGTTGTTCATCGTCACGTTTTTCTATCTCATTTTTTGTTTTTGCTTTTCCTGTTTTAAAATCAGTAACACAAACACTGCCATCAGGAAATCGTTCTGTTAAGTCCAATTTTCCATACATGGTCAATTCGGGAAACAATACATCCTTACAAGACACTGGGCGTTCAGTGACATAATCTTTGGCAATATGTTCCATATACATAGACACAAAGCGTGTTACTATCTCTATCGCGTCCGCAATCATTCGAGAAAGTGTCCTCCCTTCTTGTATCCCATTTTTTTCAAAATACAACAACACTTGTTCTTTTATTAGAGATTTTGTTGGTGATACTTTTTGTTTCAATATATATTCGATCGTTTCGTGAACCGCACTTCCAAGATGAAGACTATCTGTTTTTTCTTCTGGAAGTTGTAACAAATTACGGAAATACCATTTCCATGGACATTCAAAAAAGTTATTAAGGAGTGTTACTGAAACCTTCTTCTGTGCATATTCATCCCGAACTGTCTCTATGAGTTGAGTCGTATTGTCTGTTTGAGGTATTGGATTTGTATCTATATACACAGACGGACTTTCCTCAAGGAGTATTTGTTCTGTTTCTTCTTTTGTTTTTTGTATGAAATGTGTTTTTGGTATTCCTGCAACAACATGCGCGAGTTCAAGTGGAGACCCTGTGTGTGATGAAAAAGCATACGAAAGCGCACACATTCGTTCTGCTCGTGTAATCGCCACATAGACTTCACGCTTCGCAACCATGATATCTTTCTCTTCTATAAGAGCAGCAATACTCTCAGGGAGTGTGAATCCGAGTCTTTTTTGTGCCATAAGAGTACTTTCATTCATATGAGCAATCCACACACTATCGTACTCAAGACCCTTTGATCCATGAAGCGTCAGTACGCTAATACCCTTACTCCCCTCAAGAACAGCGAGAGGTATTGTATGATTGTACTCTTCCAGTCGATTGAGATATTCTACAAAAGTTTTCATTGTTTCTTTTGGGTGACGTGCAAGACGCTCTGTACCAAGATGAATCATAGTTCGCACCACTTCAACCCTCCGAATTAATACTTCGTGATCATCTGCAGTGTTGATACATAGCTCGTTTCCAATATGTTGTATTGTTTGCACAAGAGATGCCGTACGTGCATACTCTATCCATCCTTCTAGTTTTTTACCCCACATGACAATAGGATCGTGTTCATCAAAAAGACCGCCAGTATCCGCATGATGTAGAAGTGATTGCACCGAGAGGTTTTTTGCCGCAGGTGAACGTAAAAATCCATGTGCAACAAGCGGTGGTATATTTGAAGTAACATCAAAAAGAGATTGACCTACCAACACTTCATTCATTGGATCTGCGACGATGCCAAGCACGCGACGGAACATATCTGTCTCATGAACGGAAAAGAATGAGACTGAACCATTTGAACGCACAGGCAAGCCCATATTTTTTAATATCTCAACAGCTTCGCGCACGTGGTGATTTTTTGGCACAAGTAGTGCGCATTTTTCAGGAGGAAGACCTTTTTTAATCTGGTTTTTGAAAAATAGCCCAGCACCAAGAATCTCATCTCGAGGATATGTATATTCTTCAAGCAACACTGCATGTTCTTCTGTGCGATTACTTTTCAATGTATCTGTCGTCAAAACACTTTGCAACAAGGTATCGGCAAGGTGCAAGATTGGTTTGGTTGATCTGTAATTTTCTGTAAGTGTAATATACCGAGCTTTGCCAAATGTTGTTTTGAATTCTTCAAAATACGAAAGTGATGCGCCTCCAAATCCATAAATCAGTTGTCTGTCATCACCCACGACAAAAATATTTGGTTTCTCTTCATCTTGCCAAATAGTACGAATACACTTATTTTGAACACCACTAGAATCTTGGTGCTCATCAATAAGGACATATAAATATTCTTCTTTTATTTCAGCACGAGCGTCTTCTGATATCTCAACAATACGCACAGCGTACTCAAGTACATCATCATAATCCATTACACCTTGTATCTTTTTCTCTTGTTCATACAAAGTATAGAACGTCACCACTTCACGAGTGCGATCAAGTGACTCTATTTTTTTTAGAACTTCTTTCTTAAGACTTCCTTTTGATTCTCCTCGACTAGAAATACTCTCTGGACTAGTTTTCAGATTTTCAATGTCTTTTTCAATTTCCTGTAAAAGATATTCAGGAGTGAGTCGTTCTCGTTTCATCAAAGAGACGAGGGATTTCAAATCATTGAAATACATTGATGCATTTCCTCTTGGTCGGAGATGTTGCCATTCGTGCTTATGAAGCAAATCATCAACAAGAAAAATAGCTTGCATGTCATCGAGTGGTGTCGGCATTACGTCAAAATCAAGGATAGAATAGTGTTTTTCTATAAGGGATGTTGCAAACCCATGAAAAGTCATAACTGACACATCACGAATCCGATCACCAATATACGTAGCAAGTCTTTTGTTCATGGCGGTTACCCCTGCACGAGTAAAAGTCAGACAAAGAATACTTTTTTTCTCGAGACCATGTTTTGTCAAAATATTAGCAATACGAAGTGCAAGAACTTGTGTCTTCCCTGTTCCGGGGCCAGCAACAACCATCACTGGTCCATCAATGGTATCTACGGCTTCTTTTTGGGCACTATTGAGCTTTTTGTAGGCATCTTCAAATTGATTCATTACAGATAGTATATCAAATAAGCAAGAAAATGACTGGTGTTGACTTTTATTTTAAAAGGTATTATTATATAAAACAGAAAAAATATACATGTGCCTATGCTCTTCCCAAAAACAGTAAAAAAAATTAAGCAGACTTTTCACAAAGAAAAAGACCCAAAAGACGTTCAGAAAGCAAAAGAGCTTTTTACAAAATGGAGTAAAAATCAAAATTCTATTGAAAACATTAGTGAAATTTATGATCACAGAGAGAAAAATAGACTTTCACTAAAAGATTTTGTAGAAGATGAAAATCTTCAACGATCACTCAAAACAGCATTACAAATGTATGCATTAGAAACCGATAAAGGTGGTGTATCAAAAAATACCCGAAAAAGACTTCAGAAAAAAATTGGCATTGCTGCATAAAATAAATCCCCATACGTACATACGTATGGGGATATTTGTTTACACAATCATCCTATGGGTCTTTTTATACTTTTCATATTTTTCTTTGGCTCTTCTTAAACCTTGTTCATAATTATAAGGAATGATGAAAAACTTTTTTGTATACTGATCCGTTATTCCTGTTATAACACAAACATCATACCCTGAAAATAATTCCGGATTTGCACGAAAGGTGTATTTCAAAAGAGCGTCACTATTTACACGAGCTTCTTCACGAGCCAACGCTTCTGAAGAAGTTTTACGGCTATCAAAAGCTCCTGTTGCAAGTAATATTATTTTCCCACCGCGAGGAATAACACCAGAAATAGTATTATTAACGATTACTTTCATAGCTGTCTCTATTACGTGCGACAAATGGTCGCCATAGGTGCCACCAATAATTAAAAGTTTATTAAATGACTTAAACCAATCAAGCTCCCTACCCATAGCAATACCCTGTTCATTGTGCTCAATAATCAATGTGTTTGTATTTTTTTTATTAACCCAAGAAAGAATATTTACACTATTCTTCGATGATACATATAAAACAAAAAAAAGAAACCAAAATGTCTTTTTTCCACCAAAGAGTTTTTTTAATGTTTTATACTTTTGAACCATTGTAAAATCTAAGAGATTTGACACATCTTCACACAAACCTCCAACTCCATGAATTCGCAAAGAGCTGGTATCAGTACATACACCGATAAGCATCCTTTCGACTTTTTGATTATGCGCACAAAAGACTCGATCAATTTGATCTATAAAATCATGACCGTACTTTATTGCATCATCTGTTTTACACGAAAATCCAGCACATCCTAAATGTTCTTGAGACGATGAGTAGTGATACGTAACCACTATGCATGCTTTTCTAAAACTAAAAAACGGATTGATGATTTCTTCAACTTTTTCAAGTAACAGTTTTCCAAAAAAACCAGAACCGATTTTAAACTTTCCACCAATGTTGATGAAATTTTTTGATGTACCGTACGGTAAACCAAACATTTTTTCAATTTGCCCAAGTCTCCCATCTGAACATCTAATGAAAATAACATCATAGCGAATGAGTATTTTATACAAAAATCTTTTACAACGTTCAGTGAAAGATTTGTATTTCCTTAAAAAGCGTTTGTTTTGCTTAATAATTTCTTCTGTTGTCATATATTATATTTTTAAGAATTTCTGTGTCAGAGTATACACTATTCCAAGAAAAAAACCACCGCAGTGGTGGTTTTTTTTCTTTTTATTAATTGTATCCCAAATGAACCAAAGCGCTTCGAGTCCGATCAAATACCAACTGATGCTTTTTCAAATCTTGATACACATGACTCGTCTCAAGTACACTTTCAATCAACGGATTAACTCCAGTGATTAATACGTGTTTTTTCATACCTTTGATTGTTCGAATGATTTCATCAAAAGCCTCTACCCCTTCCATATCCATATGATAGAGTTCACGTAATCTGATAATGATTGTATCGGCTCCGTGTAATTTATTTTCAAAGCGCTCAACATGAGATTCCATGTTGATATATGACAACTGTCCTTTTATAGAATATACGACCGTATGTGAATCTGGACGAATCTCGTCAACCTTATCATCAATAATACGATCCACTATTTTCTTGTCTTTACTATTGATAATCAATTCAAAATGTCCGTGTGATAACTTTTCTACGAAGAATAATAGTGATATAGCAACACCGACAAGAATACCTACAATAGGATCTTCATAAATAGTTACAAAAGCTACGAGCAATGCGAGCCAGAAGTCTCGACGATTATATTCAAACATGCGCTTGAAATGTTGCACTTCAATCATTCGAACTGCAACGAATACTAGAATAGCAGCAATCACAGCAAGTGGGATAAACGCAAAATATTTCAACACGAGAAGAGACACGAGCGCAATACTGATACTACTCACTGTTGCAGACATTTTATTGTTTGCTTTTGATTTAATGTTGAGTGCAGTACGAGCAAGAGCAGCTGTTGCCGGAATACCACCAGCAAGTCCAGATGCGATATTTGCTAACCCAAGGCCAAACATTTCTTTGCGTTTCTCGTGTTTCGTTTTAGTCATGACGTCTGCAATCTTTGCAGAAATCATTGTCTCAAGAATTGCCACAACCGCTACTGTAATACCAGCAATAATAAGAGAACTATCGAAAGAGAATTTTGGTACAGCGATAATAGCACTCGACATGGTTGGGAACTTTTGACCAAGTGTTTGGAGTACAAAAGGAACCATTCCTTTTGATGCAAGAAATCCGAGACCAATACCGATCGGCGCAAGTGCAATTACTGCAGGAATTTTTTTCAAATATTTTGTAATAAAGAAAAGGGCTGTAAGAAATACCACAAACACCATAAATGTTGAAAGAGAACCTTGTGGAATATGTCGGAACGATTCCATGACATTTTCAATAAAACGTGGATGTGGAGTAAGTCCAGTAATACCTGTCGCAAAATTGAATTGATTGAGTCCTATGATAAAAGCAACACCAAGGGTAAATCCATGTACAGTACTACCAGGAATCAATACAAGGTATCGTTCGAGTTTGAAAAAATACGAAATAAGTACAAATACACCAGTGACAAGGGCAAGCATTGGTAACATGTCTGCACCATGCATAATCGCATACGCTGCAAGTATACCAGAAAGTGCGCCTGTTGGTCCGACAATATTAAAATTACTTCCTCCAAATATAGAAGCAAACAGTCCAGCCCACACGGCAGTAATAATACCGACAGTCGGAGATGTTCCTGATGCAACAGCAAGTGATACTGACAATGGAATAGAGACGAGTGATACTGTTAGTCCTGATTTCCAATTAGATTTTATGTTACTAAGAATATTTTGCATGATACGATGTTATATAAAAAAATAAATACCAAAATTACAAAAATGCGCGAACAGACAAAGTAATATTATATACCCATTACAAAAATACGCAATAGAAAAACACCCCGATGCGAGGGATGTTTTTTCTGTTTGTTTCTCTTATTAGATAAAACCAAAAATACTTGTCTAAAAATTTATTTCTTGCAACCTAGACAGGTACAACTACCATCAGTACAGGTAGTGCAATCACAGACCTTTTTGCCAAGTGAATACTTGCCAGGGCCTACAAACGCAACACCTAGTGATGCCGCAAAGAGTGCGATGTCTATTTCCGCTGCCATAAATGGCAATTTACTCTTTACCAGTACATATGCACCGAGCATCACAATCGCAAGAAGTCCTCCCGCGATACTGGTCCAGAGACCAAGTACCATCAAGATTCCACCAAGCAATTCAATACCACTGACAACATATGCAAGCATTGCACTTATGCCAAGACTTCCAAAAAAAGCTACCGTTGCGTCCATATTTTGGAACTTTGCCCAACCGTGTGCAATAAAAATACTTCCTACTGCAAGACGGATGAGTAACATACCAACATCTGGCGAACAACTCATTCTCATTATGTTTTTCATATACGAAAATCTTTTGGTTATTATCTAATAATACTTTTATTATAGCATCACCAAAAAAATTTATCCAGCAAGTGGAAGTGAGTCTGCTACCATCTGTGGATTAGTCACAGGAGTTTTTTTCTGTTGCACAAACATATCATAGACATGAACACACACAAGATGCATATACGGAATAACTACAATCATACTACAGAGTGCGAGTATTGATACAGTAATCAGAACAACCATATTCACAGAAAAAGTAAATAACGTGAAAAGAATCCCTGTCCATATACCCACAAATATCAAACAAGTTAATCCTATAAGAAAATATATCCCGAGCAAATACCATCGCTTTCCTGTCAACATATCTCGACTTTCTTTAAACGCTTGCTTGATTGATATTTCTCTTTCAATAATTCTATACACAGCGAAATGAAACGTAAGGTAAAATATCACACCAGGAACAATCGCAAGTACAAGTCCAATCAAAGTACCAGCAAGCAAAAGAAGCATCACTGCAATCGTTTTCAATATTTTTTTTGAGTGGGTAAACAATTCTTTTATTTCAGCACGATCCTTTCGTACCAAATGTATCAGAATAAGTGTCAATCCAATAGAAACAAGAAGATTCACATAAGCGCCCACGATTGACACTATTACTTGTATCATAGAAGACGCGAGCACGTGTTCATTATACATAGACATTTTTTCTGTAATAAAATTGAAAATCGCAGAAATAACAAAAACGATAATGTATACACGAAGAATAAAGAGTGGGTTGCGTTTAAACGTTTGCCATGCTTCAGAAACAACTGTTTTGTAGGATTCCAGTACTGATGTATTCATGTATTCATAATACCAATAATTTTCCATACTGTCATCAAAAAAGAGCCCGAAGGCTCTTTTTTGTGTTTATTTATTTAATGCTTTTTTGACTGCTTTTACTGTTTTCTTTACTGATGTTACTTTCTTTACTGCGCTCTTCTTTGCCCCACCAACAATTGTCTTCCAATGTTTACGTGCATCTTTTGCAATAGTTTCGATTTCTGATGTATCAACACCTTGTACTTTTGCATACTTTGCAGATACTTGATCAATAATATTATGATACGCAGATTCAGTAAGATCTTTTGTCTTTTCAAATTTCTCAATAATATCACCTTTCATTTTTACCGCCCATCCACGAACTATTTTACGATTTTTCTTTGCATCTGGTCCAAAAAGGAGGTATGCGGCAGCTGTAGCCGCTGCAACACTTACACCTACTGCAATAGCACCCCCTACTGAACTTTTTTTTGTTGCTTGTTTTTTCATATATAAAAATTAGTCTACATAAAAACTACATTACGATTTTGTAGTATGCTTTTTACTTTTTGACTCACGAGATTTTTTTCTTCCAAACAGAAAAGTAAAAAAAGGATTCTGTTGAATATGACTCCCTATTTCTCGTAACTCACCATCTGTGTCATCAACAGCATCTTTGAGCGTTTTTGACATCGATGAAAAATTGCGAACACTTTTTATAAGATAGAAGCCAATAATACAAGATATGACGATAAGTATCACCACGAAAATTGTTGTGATGAAAAAAAATATATCTGCCTGAAGTATTGATTCCATAGTATTAGTATACCATGGAATATCTAATTTCGAATTTTGTACAATGAATACCACATCAAAATCACAAGTTATTTTTTGCGGAAGATAAGGGATTTGAACCCTTGATGGAGTTGCCCCCATACCACCTTTCCAAGGTGGCGCACTAGACCACTATGCGAATCTTCCCTATTCACTTATTTCAATCCACGCAAAATGGCAATCCGATCACTTGCAGGTGGATGCGTCATGAATAATTTTGCAATACGAGATGCTTTTGGACTTGGATCTGCAAGATAGAGATGTGCAATAGCGCTAGACTGACGAGCCATTGGTCTACCATATGTACTGATCTTCTCAAGCGCACTTGCAAGTCCTTCTGGATAGCGAGTAAGCAATGCACCAGATGCATCCGCGAGAAACTCACGTTTGCGAGAAATCGCAAGTTGGATCAACATTCCAATGATTGGCGCAAGAATTGCAAGAACAATACCAACTATCATCAAAACACTACCACCACTAGTATTGTCTCTATCATTACTTCTTCCACCTCCCCAAATCATCTGTCGCATAAATATATCTGAAATGATCGAAATGAATCCGACAAGTACTACAACAACCGTCGAAAGTAACATGTCTCGATTGCCAATATGTGCGAGTTCGTGTGCAATGACTCCTTCGAGCTCTGTTTTATTCATCATGCCGAGAAGTCCTGTGGTCACTGCCACAACAGCATGATTCTTGTCACGACCAGTTGCAAATGCATTTGGTGCCATATCCTCTACTACATACACTTTTGGCATTGGAAGGCCTGCAGTGATTGCGAGATTTTCAACACTGGTATATAGATCGAAATAGGTTTTTCTATCTGCTTCTTTTGCACCAGCAAGTCTGAGGACGATCTTGTCAGAAAACCAATACGAGACAATATTCATCACAATACTAAACAATGCAAAATATACCAAAATACTTGGATTACCATAATAGTACGAGAAAAACCATCCAAGTCCAATCACCACGAGAAAAAAGATGGTCATGAGAAACCATGTTTTTGTGATGTTTTTTGATTGTTGAGTGTAGAGGGTCATATATAGGTATTAATCGCCAGGCTTTAGGATTTCAGATAGTAAAGATCAATATTTTCAGAAGGACGAAAAATTGTTTTTTTACAATTTGAAGAAATATTTTGATACAACTTTTGATCCTCCGTTAACACATAATCCGAACCCATATACGGAGTACTTATTTGATGATTAGGACCACCAGCTCGCCACAAAAGTGCAGCATTTGTATCAAAAAAATCATGCCATGAATCTGGCGTCGTATCACGATCAACACGGAAATAAATTTTTCCATTATAAGAACACTCTACGATACCAGCAATAGTTGGGTGTTCACTAAGTAATTCTTTCAAAAAAATGAGACCTGGGATTTCTTCTTTCTTAATCACGGGTTTTGATGCATTATCATCTACAGTCTTATCTTCTTGAGCAATAGATCTATCAGAATTTTTTGATATTTGAGATTTTTTTTCAAAAAGTGCATATGCAATAATCGCAAGAAGTATTGCAATGATGATTAATAAGATAGTGTTTGTTTTTGAATTATTCTGCATATATAAACATACATTAAAACTTCACCTCTACTGGATTTTTTGCTACATCATTCTCTTCAAGATCAAAAAATTCCATTGCACTGAAACTAAACATCTTTGCAATGAGATTTCCTGGAAACATTTGTATCTTGGTATTGAGATCACGCACATTTGCATTGTAGAATCGACGAGCTGCTTGAATTTTGTTCTCAGTATCAGAAAGTTCACGTTGTAGTTCCATGAAGTTTACATTTGCTTTCAATTCTGGATATGCTTCTGCGATACCAAACAGTCCGGTGATTGCTTGCCCGAGAACAGCTTCTGTTTTTGCATGTTCACCTGCAGTACGAGCACCCATTGCAGCACTTCGAGCGGCTGTCACTTTTTCAAACGCAGTTGATTCGTGTGTTGCGTACCCTTTCACTGTATTTACGAGATTTGGAATCAGGTCATAACGACGCTTGAGTTGGACATCAATATCTGCCCATGCTTCTTTTGCGTGGTTTACAAAGCGAATAAGACTGTTATATGAAATAACAACCCAAAGAACAATAACTCCTACAATTGCTAAAAATATATACATAGTATTGTGTGTGATTATTAATATGCATACAGTATATCAAAGAGTATCTATTTTTTGTAATCATTGACAAAAACTTAAAATGAGTTATTATGGAATTAGATTAAAAATACACCGACAATGAAAAAGAGACATGAACCCTGCTCAAGATTAATTTATGAAGTTCTTTGTGATAATACTAGCTACATTCTATTGGTAGAAAACAAAGACGGTAGAAAAGGTTTGCCCACTGCAAAAATAAAGATTGCGGAAACTCCCCAAGATGCTATCTTGAGGAAATTACCACAAGAAACTGGACTATTGTTCCTTCGGGAAGATCTCGGAAAAGAATATACTTGTCAAAAAGATCATTTTTTCTGTATAAAGAAAACTCATCTAAAACTTCCGAAGTTACATCCGAAAGAAGTACTCCATGTAATGTTTGTATTAAAACAAGTATGCGAAGACACGATTGATACAAATAGACAAAAGAAAGTTTTTAGAAAATATATCCAAGAATCAAAGGTATAAATACATACCTAAAATCCGCCGTTAATGAATGGCGGATTTTTTATATGTTCAAAAAATAATTATTAGCTTTTTTTATTACCCTGTAATTGCTCTGCATAGACAAGGAGTGGACTTGCGAGAAAGATTGATGAATATGTTCCGAAAAACATACCAGCGGTGAGTGTCAGTGCGAATACTTTTGTTGACGCTGGTCCAAAAAAGAAGAGTGCGAGCAATGCAAGAATAACTGTTACAGAAGTGTTTATAGAGCGAGTAAATGCTTGTTCGATACTACGCCCAACTGTTTCAGTAAATGTTTTATATGTTCCCTCTCGAACATTTTCACGAATACGATCAAACACCACAATAGTATCAGAAACAGAAAGTCCAAGAATTGTAAGTACTGCCACTACGAACAATGTGTCGATTTCAATACCATACACATGAGCAAGTACTGCAAACACGCCGACAGCAATCACCACATCGTGAAGTAAAGTCATGATTGCAATAATGCCATATTTCCAAGAAGAAACCGGTCGAGTTACTTTACGAAATGCATACGCAATAAAGAATACAATACCAAGCGCAACTAATACGATAGAAATCACCGCCTTGCGAGCAAGTTCACGTCCAACACTTGGTCCAATCGATGTGAAATTCTTTTCTTGTGCAGGAGATGCTTTGTCGATAGTCAGAGACTGGAGTACTGTTTGACGTTCTGATTCAGAGAGTGCACGAGTCTTGATAACATATCCATCTTCACCAATTGGTTGCACATGAACTGTCCCGATACTTTGTTTTGAAAGAATATCTTGAACTGTCTCAACAGTTGGTCGACTTCCAGTATATGTAACTTCTGTCAGAGCACCGCCCTTGAATTCAATACCAAGAGGAAGTCCAAAAAACAACATCGCTCCAACAGATATTGCGACAAGTGCTAGAGAAATAAAAACGAAAACTTTTTTATATGTGATGATAAACATAAGCCTATTGTGAAGATGACAAACCACTATTAAAGAGGAACTTGGTGACCCGATTAGTCTTACGAACACGAAGTGCGAAAAGGAAAAGTCTTGTAATCGTTGTTGCAGTAAAAAGACTTACGAGAACGCCGATCATGAGTGTAAGTGCAAATCCCTTGATCAAAGATGTACCAAACATAAACAAAATAAGTGCAGTAATCAAACTAGATGTATTTGAATCACGAATAGAAAGCCATGCTCGGTCGAATCCCGCCTTCACTGCATCTTCGATAGATTTATTCTTGCGGAGCTCTTCTTTCAAACGCTCAAAGATAAGCACGTTGGCATCAACAGCAAGTCCAATAGAAATAATGAATCCGGCAATTCCCGCTGCGGTTAGTGTCACCGGGATGAGTTTGTAGAGCATGAGTACGATCACAGTATAGAACGCGAGTCCAATCACCGCGACCAGTCCTGGAAGTCTGTACCAAATAATGAGGAAGGCAGCAATAGCAAGGAATCCAATAAGTGATGCAAAAACACCGTCCTTAACAGCTTGATCACCAAGCGATGCGCCAATAGTCTGTGTAGACACGAGTTCGATTGGTACAGGAAGCGCTCCTGAATTGAGGCGTCCGACAAGTTGCTTTGCTTCTTCAGGAGTAAACGTGCCACTGATTTGTGCCTTACCGCCAGCAATTGCTTCGCGTACTACTGGAATAGAGATTGGTGCACCATCGAGGAAGATAGCGACACGATTACCAATATTTTCTTGTGTAATCTTTTCAAACAATTTTGCACCTTCATCGTTGAACACCAATGAGACGATTGGTTGACGAGTGTTGGGGTCGAATTCAAGTACTGACTTACTCAAATACCGTCCAGTGAGTTCTGTAGATTTGAATTGTCCAAATGGATCGATATTTGCGACACCATCTTTTCCAACAACTATTTCTTGCGGAGCTTTTGTGTCTTCTGTTTTGAATTCAAGTAATGGTGTTTGTCCGATCATTGCAACAGCTTGCGCAATATCAGTTACACCAGGAAGATCTACAATGAGTCTGTTTTCACCACCAGTTGTGAAGTTACCTGATTGTAATTGCACATTTGGCTCTGCAACACCGAAGAGGTTTACTCGACGCTCAATCACATCACGAAGTGAATCAAGTGCACTGTTTACTTCACCACTGCCAACTTTTGACACATCTGCACGATATACCAAGTGTGTTCCACCTGAGAGATCCAATCCTAGTCGAAATGGATACTTGTGCAACCATGTCGTCATTTTTTCTGATACTTTTGGTAATGTGTGTTCTTTTTGTGAACCATATACAAATGCTCCAAGTGCAACACCGAGCAAGAGTACGACTACTGCAAATATTCTTGTCTTAATCATATGTGTGTATTCTATAGAATCTGTGAGAAAAAGCAATTTTAGATATACATATTGACTAAAGTACGTGATTGTGATAATTTGCAACTAGAATAAAAACCTAAAAACATGATACTTTTTGAAATTAAACACGTGAGAAATCTTTGCGATCGCTTGACTCAATTGATCAACAAAAAGGAACACTTAGAAGAAGAACTTACGGAAATGTATGATATTGGGAATGCTTTAGAAGTAACTCTCGCTGTACCAGACAGAGAAATAGAAAAAATTTTTGAAACACGCGCAGAAAATGATCCTGTAAATGAAGAAGTTTTAAATATTTTGAAAAAAATAATCAAAAGGATTGAAACACTATTGAGGACAGCTGAAGTGGGTGTTCCCCAACAAAAAGACAGTGGTGATTAATTTTACCGACAAATAATACAGAAGCCATACACATGTATGGCTTTTTTATTTCAAATCAAGTGAACACGAATTCATACAAAAACGCTTTTCTGTTTTTGATCCTGTCTCCTTGCCATCATCAAACACATGTCCAAGGTGTGCCCCACAATTTACACACACTACTTCTGTGCGAACCATACCATGAGTATCATCGGTGATGTATTTCACTGCACCAGAAAGCGCTTCACCAAAAGATGGCCATCCTGGACCAGAATCAAACTTGGTATCAGAGGCAAAAAGCGGTGTATCACACACCTTACAGTGATATGTTCCGTCTTCGTGTGTATTCCAATATTTATTTGCAAATGGTGCTTCAGTCCCCTTTTCTTGCGTGACCTTCCATTCTTCTTCGGTGAGTTTTTGTTTTATATCGTTTGGGTTCATATTGTTTATAGTAAATTATTATAAGTCTAATCCTGTTCTTTTAATTCATCTGGAATAAAAGTGACACGCGTATCGTCGGTACGGGCACGGGATTTTAATTTCTTAATATCACTTACCCACTGTTGTCCATTCCAATACTCAAGTGAAGGAATGTTTGTTTTATACAAAGCCTTATCTCCATACACAGTACCAAGATAATAGAATGTTTTTGCTACAGATTTTGCATGTTCAGTACGGTCTATCATAAGCCACATACCAAAAGATGAATATGCGAGTGCCACATCAAAAAAACTAAACCAATAATGTCGCATATGCTTGCCATGTATTTCAATAACATAGGCACAAGGATTTTCCGTCTGTGCATTTCTATATTCCACAACGACGACCTCTTTTGAATACGAAAGAAGTTTTTTGATTCTCTCTACGGTCATGATTCCGTGACCATGTCGTTTTTCAAAATATTCAATACAAAAATTTATCATTGTTTTATTTTTCAAATACTCAGATGCAGGTTTTTCTGTCACCATAAATTGCATATCAGAAAATTTCTTTTTGATTCTTTTGTTTTCACTTGAGAGAGTAAAATTTTTTAACATTACACGAGCACTCCGTGCCATATAAAAAAGTGGGTCCTCAGAAGCAATGGCGTCTCCTGTGTACGGCAAAAAACCTTTCTCGTAGACAGGATCGAGTGGTTCATTTTTGATACGTTTCGCATATAAAGCATACCCAAATGTATACGTTTTATAAGAAAACATGTGTTCACTAGAAAAAATTTCTGGCATATAGAACAGTATATACTACTTTGTATTTTGATGTAAAAACTGCTACATTAAGGTCAGAAATTGTACTAAATAAAAACATAATGGAAAACGACCTAAACGACAAAGACAAACTCGCCCTTATAGAGCAAGCACTAAAAAAACTAAATGGAACAAATGTAATTGTTGAAAACGAAAAAGGAAATATCCTTGTTGGGCGTTCAACATATGGTGAAAAATTATATATGCTTCCTGGTGGAGCAATAGAACGAGGAGAATTACCTCGCCATGCGGCCATTTCCGAAACAGAAGAAGAAACAGGTGTAGTAATCCAAGAAGATGATTTGGAACTTATTGCATATTTTATTCAACGATTAAAAGGCGTTCAATCAGCATCAGGAAATTTGTTCTTGTATAGATGTAATAAACATGCGCAAGAAAAATTAATTGCATTTACTCCGGAGCTGACAGACATTGAATTTATGCCTGTTGAAAAAATATTCGAGAAACAAAAAGAGTTTGGTGTCGCTTATTTTAGAATGATTCTTACTCACTTAAGAATTAAAGATGGTTTTGAACAAACACCAAAAGAAGCTCGACTTTCTGATGTTGTAGAATACATATACAAAGGAAATAGAATTGCAGCTTAGATATTAGTCCCGTCAAATAATTATTGATGGGACTTTTTATGTTACAGTAAAAGAATGAAAGCAATTATTTTTGCAGCAGGCAAAGGAACACGATTAAAACCATTAACGGAAACAGTACCGAAACCACTCCTTGAGTTATGTGGTAAGCCTATTCTCGAACATATCCTTGAAAACATTCCCGATGAAATTGAAGAAATTATTATTGTTGGAGATCATTTAATAGATCAATTACAAACTTTCATAGCATCCTATGATACAAAAAAGAATATACATATAATACGGCAAGATAGAACATGCTCAGGAACAATGGCAGCACTTTTATCAACCAAACATATGTTTAAAAAAGGTGAGAGATTTCTGGTTTTAAATGGTGATGATCTTCAATCAAAGGAGGAATTAGAATTATATTTAAAATATCCAAGAGCATTTGGTGTACAGCACATGAATATACCCTACTACGCAATTGAATCAGAGAATGGTATTCTTACAAACTTTCGTAAACAAACAGATGAAGAAAAAAAATCTACAGGCGCACTCATAGCAACAGGTGTGTATGTTCTTGATACAGATATTTTTGATTTTGAACCAGTACTATTAAGTGACGGAGATATAGGATTACCTCAAACAATACTTTCCAAAAAAGAAATATATCCGATGCATGTAATTGAAACAAAAAAATGGGTGCCGATAAACACTCACGATGATTATCAAAAAGCAAAAGATCTCCTAGAAAAAAAGGATCAAATCTGCTAGACTGCACATGTATTGGAGCCGTGTGTTATTGGCCTCCAAGTCATCATGTATTTGGAACCGTGTCAGAGTGGTCTAACGTACCTCTTTGCTAAAGAGGCAGGGTGTAAAAACCCTCACTGGTTCGAATCCAGTCGGTTCCGCAATTTTAAACCATATGCGAAAATTTCATATTTTTCTAGCAAATACATTATTCGTAGCACACTGCTTGTTCGCTATTTTTATTCTTTCGGGATGGATATTCCCAGAAATTAAAGTACTCTACCTTGCCGTTCTTTTGATCTGGATTTCTTGTTGGATATTTCTCGGATATTGTCCTCCTACAAAATGGGAATTTATGTTAAGAAAAAAATATAACGACAACATTGATCCAAACACAGAATTTATACAACACTATGCATATACATTCTTTAAGAAAAATATTTCTTCTCGAACAGTTTTTATAGTTGGGATTATTACCTGCGCGATATTACTACTACTCACCTTCTATGTTAATTAATATCTAATCTGTAATCTTATTTCATACAAAAAAACCCGCAAATGTGGGTTTTTTATTTTTTAATAACCCCAACTCAATCCTGAATATTGAGGATAGTATTGTGGTGTTTGATACGGCATAACTGGAGTGTTATTGTATCCGTTATAAGAATATGTTGGAACATTTTGAGTATAATTATTGTATCCAGTATATCCTCCGTTGTAGCCAGTATTATATCCATTGTACGATGTGTATCCTGGAAGAAGTGATGGCATTCGCCAGATCAACGGAGCATTGTAATAATAACTATTTACTGGTTGATTATAATATCCCCCATTGTTGTATCCTCCATAGCCACCGTAGGAAGTACTGGTCGCCGTAGCATTTTGGTACGTATAGTTCGTAGGCATATACGAATTGGTACTTGGTTGAGCATAAGTATTTTGATACCCACCGTCGTAATATCCGTAGTTATTTATCGCTTCTGCTTTGTGTCCAAATACGGTCAAGCCGAAAACAAAAAGTGTGATTATAAGAAATTTTTTCATATAGAGTAATAGAATGTAATCTGATAATACGAATCTCTATAATAAATATATAGATACTTTCACAGTATAATACTCTCTCAAATAGATACAATATTGCCTACACAAGAAGAAATGAGTCTAATAATATCGCCATTTTCTGACATTTTGGAGATATTTTCTCAGAATCCATCATGTGCTATAGTGAATGTGTTCTAAAGCCACTGGAGGCGTGGATGAGTGGTTTAAATCAACGGTTTACTAAACCGTCGTCCTTTACCGGACCGTGAGTTCGAATCTCACCGCCTCCGCCAAAATTCGGAATTCAAATTCCCGCCAAAAATATGGTCGGCGCGAAGCGCCGTCTGTTCTGCATTCCCCCCACAAAATCCTGATTCTGCAAGGATTCGCCACGCTCCGCGTGGCTCAAAAAGTACGGTTCGATCTTTAATATAAAGTTCGAACCGACTTTTTTGAATAAATGAAGTTTCTCTTCATTTATTCCCTCGTTTGCCAATTCTATATTGTATTTCAAAAACT
>JADLDV010000031.1 GCA_020846455.1 Candidatus Nomurabacteria bacterium | reverse complement strand
TTAATCTGAAGCCGTTTACTCTAACCCAAGCAAAAAAGGGAATACAAAAATACACCACAGACGAACTTCGTCACATGGTGTATGATATTGCAACTCTCATATCTCGCTCTCGTAGAGATAATCAAGACCCGTACGTTGCATTTGAAAAATATCTTTTATCTACCCTGTAATTAGTGAGAGTGATGGTGGTGATGTGTTTCGTGTCCGTGAATTTCTTGACCTCGGTATTTTCTTAAGAAAAACACAGAGACAACTGTCGTTGCTGGTACTGCAAGAATCAATCCAATACTTCCAACGAGGATACGAACTATTTCTGCGGCGAACATTTCTCGATTTAGCACAAACAAACTGAAGTTTTCAGTTGTTTGTAAAAGCAGAAACAAAGGCAGTGATGCACCGACATATGCAATCGCAAGTGTATCAACAAGTGCGCCAATGTGTTCTCTTCCGACACGAATTGCTTTTTTGAATACTGATTTTTCAGAAATATCTTTGTTTGAGCGATAGAGTTCTTCTACAAATACTGCTTGTCCTATAGCGCTATCGTACAGTACACCAAGAAGTCCAATCATAATTCCTCCCAACAGGAGTCCTGTAAAATCAAGGACGCCTTGTGTATTTATATTCAGATAGAGTGACTCATCAGAAGTCATTCCTGTAAATGAAGACCATTCTACTGCAAAGTACGCAAGGATACCAGTAAAGAGTACTGTTCCAAGCATGCCAATTACCGCGGCCGTTGTTGTCCTGTTGAATCCGTGTGTAATATATGAACCAACAACAATAATAAGTCCTGAAACGCTGAAACTTACCCAAAGTGGTGAATATCCTTTCATGATTCCTGGCAATAGAAGAAACACGATACAGAAGATACTCAATGCTAAGCTGAGTAACCCCCGAATTCCTTGTTTTCCTCCAACAAAAAACACGACAATCAAGAAAAGTGAAAATAAACCACCGAGTATTGGAAGACGGTTTGTGTCAGCAACACTATAGACAACATCACCTGTATCTTTTTCTATACGATTAAGAAAAAACTTTTGATTATCTTTGAGTTGGATATAATCATTGATAAGTTCAATACTTTTGTTTGCGTCGACACCTTCGAGGATTTTTACACTAATTATCTGCTCATTTGTAGCAATATTTGTTCCTTCGACAACTTTTTCTGCAGCACTTTTTACGTCGGTAACTTGAGCTCGTACAATATCATGTTTTTCTTGAACAAGTTCTGCTGAGAGTGTGTGGTGTGCGGGCAAGAATGTACTGAAAAAGACACATAGTGTAATAATAAAATTACGCATTATGTTCTTTATACAAAAGCAGTACTCCTAAAATCGCGACGAATCCCGCTGTTGCCATAAATGGTATCGTAATGAATCCAAGTTCGAACACGAATCGTTGTGTACAAGATGCTGCTGCATCACAAGGAAGCGGTGAGTATCCGCCGAGATAAATATAATTATGATAGAGTGTGATCAAAAGTCCTCCGATGGTGAGTGCTATGCTATAGAGTCTGACAGGAATTTTTTTGCGGAGTGCAATAGCAAAAAGGATAACTTGTGGGTACATGAATATTCTCGCAAACCAACAAAGCTTGCACGGAAGATATCCAACGACATCTGAATAGAATAGACTTACGAGTACTGCAAGTACAGAAATTTTTAATCCAATCCAAAGTGCATATTTTTGCACCCATCTGGTGTATGCGTTTTCTTTTTTTGTAATGAAGAAATAAAACGCGATTATTCCATTGATTCCGGCAAGTGTTACGCCGATACCGATGAGTGTGTTGATGAAAGGTAAGTAAGTAAGCATATAAGTAATTAAGGTGTTTCAGTTACAGGTTGTTCGAGAACACATGATGTTTTTTCTGCGAGTTGTGCAAGGGGGATTTCTCCGACAAGTTCAGTACCATCAGCAAATTTCCATGTTGGATAACTTTTTACACCTGCATCGATACATGCTTGCGTTGTGCCTTTGCCGTCAGGGGTAGAACATTCTGTATATGGAAGGAGTTTTGCAGACTTACTACCAAACATACGTTTTTGATTTTGACAGTGAGGACACCAAAATGCACCGTAGAATTTCGCACCTTTGTCGGCGAGACATTGTGCAAATTGATCATATTTTCCAGGACCAGAAGGTTTTTTGACGAGCACAAGTATTCCTCCAACAAAAACAATAGTAACAAGAGACCAGATAAGTATATTTTTCATAAGTTATAGTATTAATTATTTTTACAGCGACTACAATGTCCAAAAAATTCTAATGTATGGGTGTGTATGGAATCAAACGTTTTTGTTTTTGAGAGAGCTTTTTTTATAAGCATCTCTACGTCACATACAGGCACATCTTCAATCATGCCACAATCAGTACATGTTATATGGTGATGGTGGTGGTCAGGATCTACTATTTCATAGTACGCTCTTCCTTTTTTAAAATCAATCCTAGTGAGAATACGACATGATTCCAGTGTCTCGAGTGATCGGTATATGGTTGAGGTATCAGTGTTATTTACTAGTGCGCGAGATATATCTTCAGGGGAGTGTGGCGTCGGATGCTCTTGTAGATATGTCAGTATTGCCAGTCTCGCTTTTGTTTTCTTCAGTCCAGCGTTTTGGAGAAGCAGTTCAGGCGCTTCTCTTTTGTGTGTATGTTTTGACATATGTCTATAAAAAGAGTATAGTCTATTCTAGAAACAAATGCAAATAATTCGCATTTAGAAAAAATAAAAAAAATGACACATAGTATGAATATAAAAACACATAGCAAAACAGCGTATCTTCTCTATATTGGAGTCGGTTTTATTTTTGGGCTTTGTTTGAACCAGATACATGAAGTTTTTGAACAAGGTGTTGCGTTGGAGAAATCTTTTTATGTAGTAGTGAGTGTGTTGATCGGTGTGGGTGTTGCGCAGTTTTTAGCAAAACATGTTTCATGTTGTGATCATGTTCACAATCCCACAAAAGACGACAAAGTATTTCTGGGACTAATTGCCCTTGCGAGCTTGGTCCATACTTTTTTTGACGGAGCGTTATTTGCGCTCACTATTCAAAAAGGTGTACAGAGTTTGTTGGTGCTTTTGTTGATGATATCGATTCATGAAATGATTAGAATCACTGCATTGTATACAACATTGAAATCAATGTCATATACCAATAACATTGTGACATTAGTAACACTTGGTGCTTCTAGTTTAGGTATTGGGCTTGGTGTCCTGGTTGTACTTGCTGGTATTTCTGTTGGTGAAGGAACGTTGTTTTATGAAATTTCTTCATACTTAAGTATTGGGTTGTATACACTTATTGCTACTGATATTTTCCTGTGGCTTCGAAATAAGTTTAAACAAGACCTGTATTTTTCATGGAGCGTCATTGGTATCTTGATTGCGTATGTATTAAGTTTGATGCATCAGCATTAAAAAACAGCACTGAAAGGTGCTGTTTTTACTTTTGTGTTTTTAGATGTGCCCCACTCGAGTCTCGGACGTAATGATGTGAGACCCCATAAAGGTATTTGAGGATTATAACATGAAATCCAATGACCCACTCGCATAGGGGGCTCTTTTCCAGTTAAGGGGGTAATTCCAAATCCCTACAAATCCCCATTTTGATGAATCCCAAATGCCAACAAATGCCAATTTTGATGGTTGTAAAATGCGACAATGCAACACACCTAAAAAGCTAGGTATTTTGTAAATGAGACACAGAAGTGCGTATTTTGATGGTGTCTCAAATACCTATCTTTTTTAATTATGAATCTCCCTCAATTTCTTCTCCAACAATCCAATCACATCCATCAGGTCCAACTATTGCTGAATGCTTTACTCCAACAGGAACATCAAATCTCTCTCCTGAATTTACTGTTGAATTGATTTCTCCAAAGAAAGTTACTGATCCCTTAAGAACATAAAAAGAAACCTTACCCCTGTGTGAGTGTTCAGGATATTCAGTATTCGGCTCATCGTGCCAATCAAATACATGAGAAAATCCTTCTTTCTTCAATCGAAGTTTTAAAATATCAGGAGCAAGGAAACCTTTGAGCTCATCAACCACTAGAGGCATTTCAGTGTAGCCATCTTCAGTAGTGAAATGTCCTGCGTTTGGAATCACAATACCTTTTGTCATAACCTCTGAGAATCTTTGCTTATTTTCTTCCAGACAGCCATACGGATCGTTTTCTGAAATAATAAGTGTTGCT
The DNA here is from genome assembly GCA_020846455.1 of Candidatus Nomurabacteria bacterium. Classification (GTDB taxonomy): domain Bacteria; phylum Patescibacteriota; class Minisyncoccia; order Phycocordibacterales; family UBA9973; genus JADLDV01. The sequence goes on along the minus strand of JADLDV010000031.1, from coordinate 45,947 downwards.
ACTTGAAGAATAGATTTTACTTTAGCCAAATCAATTGGTGTTTCAATCCATGGTCGTGCAATTTCTTTCACGTCTTCGTCTTCCATGTTGTCTAGATTAAACCAACCAGCAACAAAGACAGCCCCGCCAACGGGTGTATCAATTGTTTCTAAATATCTAAGAATCGTTTGACAACCAATTGAATGCCCCACGAAATATGTATTCACATCTGGTGTTCCGACTACTTCTGTAAGTTTAGAAACCCACTTATCTATAACTGGAACGTCAGTGTCTGGCATATCAGGAACCTGAACTTCATATCCGAGTTTTTCAAGTTCTGATTTTAGCCATGGACGCCAATCATCATGTGATCCTCCTTCCCAACGATGTACGATAATTACTCTTTTCATAATTATCTTTGACTTAATCTAAGTTTCTCAGCAATCAACCTTAGCTTTTCAGGATCGGCTTTAGGTCCACCACCTGAACAAATCCATCCTTCATATTTATCAAACCAGAATTCCTTTCCCGAAAGGACTTGTTGCCACTCTCCGCGTTTCAAGTTTTCTGTACCGTGCATAGGTACTAATTTCACATGGGCGTGATCTATTCCTGTTCCTTCCATAATGACACCAACTCTGCCTGTATCTTCAAAGTAGTTTTCAAGAATTCCAGCGACATGCTTACTTGCAAGAATAAGTTTTTGCAAAGCTTCGTCTGGCATTTTCATAATGTCGCTTCCGTGATGCTCTTTTGGAATTACACAAGAAAACCCCTCAGTATTTGGATCAATTGAAAGAAAAGCCATAAATTCACCGTCTTGCCAAAAAATGCCAGGAGTCTGAAAACGACCCTGTGCGATTTCGCAGAATATACACTTATTATCTTTTGTTGTTGCGTCGTATGTTGCCATATAGTTTAGTATCGACTTATGTCGTTATTTTTTAGCTTTGATAAAATTGGGTTCGGCACTTTGTCGAGCACTTGTTTGATTTCTGCATCGGCAATTATTGATCGTATGAAATCAGTAATTCGTTGGAGTAGTTTTTCTTCATAAGTATTTTCAACTAGTGCAAAACGAACGGTGTTTTCTTCGTCTTGTGCATTTTCTGCTAAAAGTACAAAATCGTTTTCTATTGCGAACTTCCGAACCGTACCTCGAAATTTTACTCCGATGAGATTTTGTGTCGCGCTATTTACTTGATAGATATCCCAGTACAACATAGTTATTTATTGAAAACTTTAAATTCTCCTTCCTTAAGTACGATAAGTTCTAAATCCTCTTTATAGTTTTTAAAATCGTTATAAATTTTATCCCAATCAATATTTTTTTCTTCGCCGTCAAAATAAGCTGATTTCCAGTGAGGAATAAATTTGATTGGCAACAGTCCGAGACCTTCACCATTTCGATTTGTTTTAGTAACAAAATAATACTTTGCTATGGCTTCGGCACCAGCAGAAGTACCTGCAATAATTTTATTATCGATCTCTTTGACCCAAGATAAATCTTTTGAAAGGAGCTCCATAAGTGGTCTTGTATATCCACCACGAATAAAAAGAATATCGGTATTTTTTACTTGCTCAGTAAACTTATTTTCTTCTGCAAGTTCCAATGTAAAATCTTTAAGAAATTTTCCAAAAAATTCTTGATCTCCTTTAAATCTTTCTTTCCACTGGTCTTTTTCTACAGCAAAAAGGCATACCAAAATTTTAGGTACATGATTTATATCTTTTACTAATTCACGAACAAATGCTTCTCCACCATCTGGTGATCCATGAACTTTTCCTCCAACGAGTATATATTTAATCATGTTACAAAATGTAGCTGTCGGTATTAAAACCTTGAGCTACGGCTAAATGTATAAATTGTTCTCTCGTTTCAGGAGTTTTCTCGTAGTGCATTGGCGTTACTTTGCCAATCTTCTTGAATTTCTTCGCGAACTCAAACGCTTCTTGCGGACCGAATGTATAAAATGTTCCAACTGGTAGTAGTGCGATATCAACTTCAAGATTTGAAACATCAATACCAGATTCATAGAACATATCGCCTGCAAAATAGATTGTTTGACCATCTACTGTGATTAGAAAGCCAAAATTTTCCTGAAGTGGTGCAGATACATTTGGTCCATGATCAACATTGAAAAATTGCACCTTAATATCTTCGATCGTTACTGTATCACCAACTTTTACTCGGATAATATCAGTAGCAAGATTTTCTTCACCAAGCGTTTCTATACACTCTTGGTTCAAGTAAAGCTTTTTAGGTGAGAGTGCTTTGATTTGCTCAAGGGAGAAGTGGTCGCCGTGGATATGTGATACAAGCATTGCATCTACGGTAACTCCTTGAAGCTTTTCGACTGGGGTTTTATTGCCAATATCAAAAGCCAAACGGAAACCCTTGCTAGTTTCCAAAATAAAGCCTGATTGCTCAAATTTAGTGAGTTTCATAAACTCATTTTACCACAAAAATACCTTTCTTTGAAGCCGTTTTAGAGCCAAAGTTACCAACTCCACCCCTCCTAGACTCCCCAAAGGGATTGCGTCATTAGTGTTAGTGTATGGAAACAACACAAAGAAAACCTCTAGGCTTGGAGGTAAAACAAGCAAGCCCTGTAAGGATTACATACTGTCTTTACGCCCGCAAATCAACGGAACAGGAGGACAAGCAAGTCCTTTCAATCGACAGCCAAATCCAAGAAATGGAGAAAATGGCGAGGAATGAAGGGCTTGAGATCGTAGTTACTAAGAAAGAATCTCACTCAGCAAAAGAGGCTGGGCAACGACCTGTGTTTAATGAAATTGTGGAGGAATTAAAAGAAGGACGGTTTAGCGGAATCCTGACATGGGCACCAGATCGCATTGCTCGAAATGCCGGTGACCTTGGAAGAATCGTAGATCTCATGGACCAACAGAAACTGGTCGAGATACGAACATTTGGTCAGAAGTTCAGCAATACGCCGAACGACAAATTCATGCTCATGATCCTCGGATCGCAGGCAAAGCTCGAAAACGACAACAAGGTCATCAATGTGAAGCGAGGATTGCGAGCAAGATTTCAGATGGGATTATGGCCATGCACGGCACCAACGGGATATTTGAACAGCAAGAATGTGGACAAGCGATGTCATGTGGAGATAGACCCAGTGAGAGCACCGATAATCAAACAGATATTTGAGAAGGTTGCATATTGCATATGAGAATTACTCAGGGCGAATGATATACAGGTGGTTGAACGATATAAAGTTTGTGACGCGGGGCGACAAGCCGATGACGCTCGGCAACATATACAGAATGCTTCGGATGACCTTCTACTACGGAGCATTTGAATATCCTATGGGAAGTGGAGATTGGTATGAAGGTAAGCACACTCCCATAATTACCAAAGAATTATTTGAATTAGTACAAACAAAAATACAGGTTGAAAAGAAGAAGGCGTACGGCAGAGAGTTCGCCTTCACGAGAATGCTCCACTGTGCATACTGCGGATCCGGCATTACTGCCGAAGAAAAGATTAAGGAACTCAAAGATGGAGGATTTAACGCCCATGTCTACTACCGATGCACCAAAGTGAAAGACAGGAGTTGTCCGAACGAGTCGGTGAAGGAATCGATACTGATAGACGAGATGTTTCCGATTATAGACAAAATGAGCTTGGACAAGAGCGAACTCAAGCAGAAACTTCAGGAAGAGGTGACAAGATATGCCCTCTTCCAAACTGGGGTACTTGGAGTGGATCTAAATCAGTCAACAAAACAGAAGAACATAAGTATCAAAACATTCGCCAAGCACATGCTGAAACACGGAACACTATTGCAACAAAGAGAAATACTCTCATGCATCAAGAGTAGGATATTACTCAAAGACAAGAAGCTTCTGATGGGAGAATAGCAGAACGAAAATACCTGTATTTAGTTCCTAATTTTTGGTAAAATAGAGTGTGGATCATCGAGCGGTGGTCACGCTATTTTATGCAAAAAGCAAATAAGAAAATTAAAGCTGTCGATTTTTTTTGTTCCGGCGGCGGTATGACATGCGGACTCACTCAAGCAGGAATTGACGTTGTTGCTGGTATTGATTTTGACCTGTCTTGCAAGGAGACTTACGAGAAAAATAATCCAGGGTCTAAATTTGTTCACGCTGATGTTTTTGAGCTAAAAGAACAGGATCTGGAGAAAGATTTAAAACTTAAACGAAATGATAACAATCTAATTCTTATCGGATGTAGTCCGTGCCAATTTTGGTCTATCATTCGTACTGACAAAACTAATTCAGCAAAGTCCAAAGACCTTCTTAAGGAATTTCAGCGTTTTGTAGAGTATTTTAATCCTGGCTATGTGCTTGTTGAAAATGTGCCGGGCATTCTGGGTAAAAAAGACAAAAGTGGTCTCGATAAATTCGTCGCAAAATTAGAAGAAAAAGGATACAAGGTTCACTACGAAATAGTGAACATGGCTGACTTTGGCGTACCGCAAAGCCGTCGTCGTTTTTCTTTGATTGCAACAAGAGTAAATAAAGAAAAGATTGCTTTATCTAAGAAAGTCAAAAATAAGAAAGCGCTTAAAGATGTTTTGGGAGAGAGAAATGGTTTTCCGAAAATTAAGCCAGGACACAAAGATGAAACTTCTTTTTCTCACACTGTAGCGGGACTCACACGAACAAATTTAGAGCGTCTTATGAAGACACCAAAGAATGGTGGCTCTTGGCTTGATTGGGCTGATGACAAAAAACTCAAGAGAAAATCATACCAAGGACAAGGATTCAAAGATAACTACGGGAGAATGTCTTGGGATAAACCATCACCAACAATTACAACCAAGTTTTTCAGTATTTCAAATGGTCGATTTGCTCATCCAGAGGAAAACCGGGCAATCTCAATACGAGAGGGTGCAACATTGCAAACATTCCCGAAGAACTATGTATTTTATGCAAGTAGTATCGCAAATCAGGCTCGTATGATTGGTAATGCTGTACCGCCATTATTTGCTAAAGAACTCGGTAAGACCATACTGAACGCTGATAAATGATATGAACAACGAACTAGAGATGACATTTGATCCGAATACTATTGAAGACCTAGGTGTCCGCATGTATTCGACCTTACCGCCTGTATTGGCAGAGCTTATAGCAAATAGTTATGACGCTGATGCTGAGAACATCCAACTATTTTTAAATGATCAAGGAGATAATAAAGAAATCATTGTTGAAGACGATGGTTTCGGAATGACTTTCGAAGAAATCAATACGAAATTCTTGCGTATTGGAAGAAAAAGACGAACAGAGGATAACGATCAAAAAACACCAAAAGGTAGAAGTGTGATTGGTAAAAAGGGTTTAGGTAAGCTCTCCTTTTTCGGTATCGCACATGAGATAGAAATTGAAACTAAAAAAGATGGAAAACTTAATAGTTTCAAGATGGATTGGGAGAAAATCAAAAGTACGGTGAATGGACAGGACTATAAGCCAGAAATAATTGAAAGAGATAAGACTTGTGACCAAAATGAACACGGGACAAAAATAACATTAAGAAAACTTCAACGCGAATCTGATTTTAATCCTGAAAGTATCGCAACTAGCCTGTCCAAGATTTTCATAATTGACTCGGAATTTAAGATAACTATTAGTCATAACAACGGTACACCTGTCGAAGTAGACAACGATAGAAAATACGCTGATCTTGATAAGCAAATTGAGTGGAGCGTTCAAAAAGATATTGGTCTAGAAAGTACTTATAAAAACAAAGATCAAATTACTGGGCATCTAATCGCAACAAAAAAGCCTATCTCTCCGAAAACTAACATGAGGGGTATTGTTCTTTTCTCAAGGAGGAAACTTGTAAACCAAGCGGAGTATTTTTCTGATAGTACGTCCAGTCACTTTTTCTCATACTTAACGGGCTGGCTCGAAGTTGATTTCATTGATGATCTTTCAGAAGATGTAATTTCAACAAACAGACAATCACTAAAATGGGATCATCCTGAAATGGCTGAATTAAGAACCTATTTGCAAGAACTAATCAGGTGGCTAGAGAAGGATTGGCGTAAAAAAAGAGATGAAATACGTAAGGAAACCCTTGAAAAGGAAATGGAAAGCAGGGGTATGAGTATCAAGGAATGGCAAAGTCATGTTCCTGAAAAATTGAACAACCTTATAAATCCAATTCTGGAATCACTTCTTGAGCAATCAGAATTTTCTGACGAGGAAATTTCTGGAACAGTAGAGAACCTTAAAGAGTTGATCCCTCCTTATCCGTATTACCACTATCAGAATTTACATCCAGAATTGAGTTCTGAGGTATTCAATGAATATAAGCAGGAAAACTACTACAAGGCGGTTGCACAAGGAGTAATAAAATATATACGTGAAATTCAGAAAAAATCTTCTACTAAACTAACCGATCTTGATTTGATCAAACATGTATTCATACCAGATAAAGATGCTAGCGGTAATAGACCAGCCCCAGAACTGGATGTAACCAAAACATATAAAAGACCGAACGGCACAGATTTTGAACAAAAGACACATAAAAACATCGGACTTGGTCATGGCTTCTTAGCTTATGCAATGTGGAGTGCATTCCGCAATCCTCTAAGTCACGAATTAGAATCTGATCTGAGGAACTCTGGTTTGTACACAGAGCAAGATTGTTTAGACGCACTTGGTCTTTTATCTCATTTGTTCCGCAGACTTGATGGGGCAACAACATAATCAAAAAAACCTCTACAAGAGGTTTTTTTGATGCTGATCCAGAAACTTCATATTCTGACAAATAGCTCAGAATACTAGGGTTCCCGCATCAGCCTTGGTTGTGCGCTCGGAAGGAATCGAACCTTCGACCATCTCCTTAAAAGGGAGCTGCTCTACCGACTGAGCTACGAGCGCATCTGTAATGTGTTTACTAAAAAACGATACCATAGTATAGTTGAAAAATCAACCGTATGGCTAATAAAAAAGAAACCATTCTTATTCTAGAAGATATTAGAAGTACACACAATGTGGGCTCGTTTTTTCGTACCGCAGATGCAGTGGGTGTGACTCATATATATCTTGTTGGATGCACACCGACACCGATCGATAAGTTCAATCGTAAACGAAGTGATATTGCAAAGACTGCACTCGGGGCAGAAGATACTATCCCTTGGACATATATCAAAACAATTACTCCGCTTATTAAAAAATTACAAAAATCCGGCGTCAGTGTTGTTGCCCTTGAGCAGTCACCTGAATCAATTGACTATAAAAAAGTAAAAGTGAAAGATTCTATGGCACTTATTGTTGGCAATGAAGTCACTGGTGTTTCCAAAAAAGCACTCACGAGTGCTGATGTCATTGCTGAAATTCCTATGAAAGGGAATAAAGAATCTCTGAACGTATCTGTTGCGGGAGGAATCGCTTTGTTTCGATTATTGAATATCTAATCAATAATATCTTTTACACCACGAACTGCATCATATTCTGAACCGTTATCTAATGGTGCTGGTGGATTGAGAAATGGTTTTGCTTTTTCTGCACGTTCTGGGCCTCCGGTAAAATACCAGACAATCCAAAAAATGATAAGGATGATAATAAGCCAGGTGATTTCCTCATGTGCATCTTTGGGTGCTTTAAACATATGATATTATCTTGCCGCGAGTGCAAATATTGCCAATATGAGTAATACGATGAGAAACCATTTCAAATCCTTTAGTGTTTCCATGTCTTTAGTATACTTCTAATCGCTTTTGGTGTGAAGTACAATAATGTGCGCTTCTACTCCCGACCATTATTCGGCCGATAGTGCCTGTACATCCACGTTTACCACAGGATTTTCCTGTGCGTCTGTATGCATTGTGTGCGTGTTGAAATGCACCCGCTTCTCCGTGGATATTTCTATAATCACTGGTAGAGTCGCCACCAAAATCTATCCCTTTTGAAAGTACTTCTCTCATCGCTTTATATATTAAGGAAAAGTATTTTTGAGGAATGTTTTTGGTACGTTCTTCTGGGTGCAGTCCGACAAGCCACAGAATTTCATCAGAATAAATATTACCAATACCTGCGATGATACTTTGATCCATGAGCACTTGCTTGATTTTACCAGATGGTTTTTTCAATAATCTTTCCGTCATCACTTCTTTTGTAAAAGTATCATCGAGTGGTTCTGGTCCAATGTTTTCTAAATGACTGGTCTTGTGTGCGAGTGCTGTTGGGAGGAGAGTAACCTTGCCAAATTTTCTTGCATCACAAAATGCGAGATGCTTTCCATTGTCGAGCGTAAAGACAACATGAATAAATCTGTTGAATGGATCACGGAGCGCAGTATTTTTTTCTTGAGCACTCACTATCCAAGTATTTTCTCTTTTACCATATTCATATGTGCCATAGAGTAGGTGACCAGTCATTTTCAAGTGAATGAGAATTGTTTTTCCTGTGTCGAGATTGATGAGAATATTTTTTGCTCGACGTTCGACTGAGATTACTTTTGCGCCCATAACTTCTTTTTTAAAAGAAGTAAAAAAATCAAGATCTTTTACTGTCTCTTTGAAGTGTGTAACCTTTTGATCTTTGATCGCCAAGTCAGTCCACACATCAGTGATGGTTCTTTTTACTAGGACTTTTTTGAGACCAGTGACGGTGGTTTGGACTTCTGGGAGTTCAGGCATGAAGGTAGTGTATATGGTTTTATGATAGTTGACAAATATAGTTATATTATATATAATATAACCAGTAAAAACTAAATAAATAGCATATGAAAAAATTAAATGATGTTATCAAGGAACAACGGATTATTGTTTTTGATTCTGAGATTACTAAATCTTCTATGGAAAAAAAAGAGGAAATCATCATCTCATACATTCGTGAAGATATGGAAAAACCTATTCGATTTGTAGTGTTAGCATCTTGCCCAGGAGGACAAACACAACATGTGGAGTATTTACATGATTATTGCAAAGCACTTAATTTGAATGTTGAAGTATATATTATAGGGCTTTGTTTTTCAGCAGCAATTCTCATATTAGGAATAGCGCAAAAGGAAAAAAGGTTTATTTCAACTAACTCCAAGATAGGTTTCCATGCATTTCGTGTAAATTATTTTTTGAAAGATATCGAAAATGTTGAGGAACAAATAATTCGACATCAAAATTTGTTTATGACAGATAAAGAAAACCTGTACAAATATATTTCGAAGAATTTTGGAATTTCTGATGAAGAAATATTGAGATTAAATACAGAAGGGGAAAAATATAAAAAATATGTAAGTGCCGAAGAAGCAGTTAAAATGGGTTTAGTTGGTGGTACGTTTGAAAAATTACCGTTTTTGTAAAATCATCTTAGTGTTGAAACGCCACCATGTGTGGCGTTTTTTTTATTTCCCGCCCAATCGTTTCAGTGCCTCGCGAATCTTGTCACTTGTATCAGTAATAGACGGATCAATATCTTTGAGTGTGTCACGGATTTCTTGTGCAGTATATCCGAGTGCCTTGAGTGCTTCCATGGTATCGAGTTCACCAGCATGCCCTACACCGTCGGTACTTCTTCCTAGGGCAGTGATCTTGTCACGGAGTTCAAGCACAATCTTTTCTGCAGTTTTGCGACCAATACCAGAAATCTTGGTGAGGAATGCAGTGTCACCAGAAGCGATTGCACTTTCGAGCATGTCGACAGAGCCGACATTGAGTATAGCCAGTGCACCTCGTGGACCAATTCCAGAAATAGTGATTAATAGTTCAAACATGCGAAGGGTATCAGATTCTAAGAATCCGAAGAGCTCAAGTGCATCTTCTCGAACAGCCATATATGTCCAAAGTCTATATGTCGCACCTTCTGTTAGTCCTGTGATTGTTTCGGCAGGGCAAAATACCTGGTATCCGACTCCATGAACATCGATAATGGTGTATTTATCAGAAATATACGCAATGGTACCAGTGAGTTGTTTGATCATTCCTTCAAGTATATCATGAAATACGACACCTTTTGAAAACCGCTTCTTTATTGCATAAAAGATATATCTGTAGTATAGTGTACGTATTCAAGTCTTATGTTTGTGTCTCGGGCATAGGGTTTGTGCAACAAATAATCACATTCAAATTTAGACATGCCAATTACACAATCAGCAAAAAAAGCACTTCGTGGGTCTGAGAAAAAGAAACTCGTCAACGATCGTCGCAAAAAAGCTCTCAAAGAAACAATCAAAGAAGTAGAAAAGCTCGCAAAGATAGACAAAGCTAGTGCAAAGAAGTCTCTTGCAAAAGCATACAGTGCTATTGATAAAGCCGCAAAAACAGGTGTTATCAAGAAAAACACTGCATCTCGCAAGAAAGCTCGTCTCTCTCGCGCATCAAAATAATAGTAAAAACACTCGCATCATGCGAGTGTTTTTTGTTATACTTTCGATATATAACTAATTTCAAATAATATTTATGGCACTACTTGAATTTTATGGAGAAGAATGTCCGCACTGTCAGCGTATGCGAGTACTTACTGATGAAATAGAAAAAGAACATAACGTCGTCATTGAACGTGTCGAAGTGTGGCACAACAAAGAAAATGAAGCTCGAATGCTTGAGTGTGACAAGGAGTTGTGTGGCGGTGTGCCATTTTTCTACAATACCGATAATGATAAATGGCTTTGTGGTGAAGTAACAAAAGAAGAACTTACTGATTGGGCGAAAGGGGAATAACTCATATGGAAAAAGGACCAGAAAACAATGATTCTATTAAAAACTTGATAGTAGATGCAAATAATCAAGTCAGTCAATTTCAGTTTTTTAGTGCAGAAGAAGCAAAAATACGTTTGTCTGAATACGATTTTAACACACTTGAAATGTATACAGAAAAAACGTACGAAGAAATTGAGCGTGAATTTCCAGGTATGTGTGATAGATATAATTTACTCATTGAGGAATTTAAAAATGGAGAATTTGACGAAGTGAGATTTAGGGAAATTATACAAGAGGTTAGTGATCTTACTCATGGGAGATAGATCACAATATACAAAAAGCACTCAAACGAGTGCTTTTTGTATATTGTGATACTCATCGTGATAGAACTTTTTTATTCTTTACCCGATAAGGTTATTTTTAATACTTTTACTATATCATACCAATGCTCCTCGTGCGTAGGCAAAAACAGTCTATTTCTCAGTAACCTTGTATACCTTCCCATTTGAATCATAGGTTGTCCAAGTTCCAACAACCTCACCTTTCTTGAAATGACCTGATCGCTTTAGTGTTCCATTGATTCTGTACCATTCCCAATAACCATCAGGCTTGCCGTCCTTGATCTTGCCCTTAGACCATTTAGTCTTGCCATTGGCATGGAACTTGATTGTATAACCACGGACAATCTCAGTCTTTTTATTCATAAGTAAATTATATCAAAAATTTGTATTTAAAGCGGAGAAAAAGTGACAAAAGTGACACAGGATAGACATAATCATTACAGCTGTCTGTAACGATTATGATTCTTGAAAAACGGCACTTAAAAATATAAATTTGCTATGGGTACCAGGCCGTGGTTTTTTTGCATGCGTATCGGCACATAACAAAAATGAAAAACACAATTTCGTACGCCGATTATCAAAAGAGAATGAAGGAGCTCAAGACTCCCGAAGAGATTGCCGCATTCGCGCAGGAGCTTATTGCCCCTATGATTGGCAATCTCAAGAATGCGCCAGCTGAAACGGTTGAAGAGGATGTCGAGGAACCGTTTGTTCCCGAAGAACCGAAAGCGGTTGCACCTGTTAAGAAGTACAACCGCAGAAATCCGTATCAGTTGGAATCAGTCAGCCCTTGGCACGATGTCGCAGGAAACGAAACCGAAGCTATGGTCATTGATCTCTATGCCAAAGGTTTAACTACTCGAGACATTGTAAACTATCTCAAACGAAGTCATAACATCGATATGTCGCAACCGAACGTATCGACAATCACCGACAAGGTATTTCCGTTGGTGAAAGAATGGCAGTCACGTGCGCTCTCGTCATCATATCCGATCATGTATCTCGACGGCATGCACTTCAAGGTGCGCGAGGCGGGCAAGATTGCATCCAAGGTTGCATACATCGCGCTTGGTATAAACCAGTACGGGCAGAAAGAGGTTCTCGGCATCTGGGTTTCTGAAACCGAGGGAGCAAAGTTCTGGATGCATGTCCTGAATGATCTAAAGAATCGCGGTGTGGATGATATTCTCATCGCGTGCGTAGATGGACTGAAAGGTTTTCCCGAAGCCATCAAAGCAATGTATCCCCATACCGATGTTCAGGTGTGCGTGGTTCATCAGATCAGACACACGGTCATGTTCATCGCATCCAAAGACAAGGATAAGTTTTGTGATGAACTCAAAACAATCTACACCGCACCATCAGAAGAAGCAGGATTGGATGCACTCAAGACGATGCAGGAACACTGGCCGATGTACCAACCGTACTTGAAAAGTTGGGAAACCCGATGGGCAGATCTCGCGCCGTTCTTCAGCTATCCGCAAGCAGTCCGAAAAACCGTCTACACGACGAACGCTATCGAGAATCTGAATCGTCAGTTTCGCAAGGTTACCAAGACGACCCAAATTTTTCCGCATGATGATGCTCTTATGAAGTTGCTCTGGCTCGCACAGGCAGATATAACTCAGAATTGGCAGTTCACCGTTCGTAACTAGGGAGAAGTTATGGCACAACTTAGTATCATGTTCCCAGACCGCGTTCAGTTCTAAAGAAATTATAACCATCTAACTAACAAGCCCGAGCGCATGCATGCCTAAGGTCAGTACTCGGCAAAAGTCGCGGTGTAATCCGCGACTTTGTGCTTGGCACGAATATACCAATTGCTGAGGATAGTTTGTAGATAGGCAAAAGTGATACGGAAAGAAAATATAAAGTTAAGGTCAGATATAACATAACTTTATATCATTTGGATGTTAGTATATACGTCAAAAATTAATTCATTAATATCGCTAAAGTAACAAAAAGAAAACCTATATAAATAAGTAGATATGTTGTTCTGAAAAAAGCACCATCTCCTTTTTCGGTACCCGCATGTTCCCAAGATTTTGGATACATCGAATCTCCTTCGTCAGAAAAGAATTTAGGCGTAAAGAAACCTAAACTCTTTTCAATTTTTGCGGTAGTTCTTTGTTGACCCTTAAATCCTTTGTTTAAATCTTTTAAATACTCAAAACGAATTACTATAAAAGTAATGAACAAGGTTAATATATAGAATTTCTTTTCGATACAACTAAAGGAAATATCACTTTGGATAATCCATCCTCCAATACTACCTAGAATACCGAGAATCCAAATGCCTGTGTTTTGAACACGATCACGAATATTATGCATTGCTTGATATCTTTCTTCTAGAGCAGAAATAAGTATATCTATTTTTTTATCCTCAATAATATTTTTCATATTTAGGCTTTAAAAGTTTTATCCCAATGAGTTTTTGCATCAAGGGTGTTTGTTGCTCCATGTGCAGTCAATGCATGTTGTAGCGCTTCTTCAAGACCATTTGTAAAAACTTGTCGCTTAGTAATATCCCAGTTTGTCTTAATATCTTCATTTTTACAAACACTTAAAACTGGATCTGGTAAGCCAAGTATTTCAATAATACGAGATCCAATTAGTATAAAGGATATAAAATGATCTTCCATAAAATCAGCATCAGGACAATTGTATACTAATGATTCAATTTTGTGTGAAGAGATGACTTCATTTGTTGGAAAATAATTTTTATTCCAGTTTTTGAACATTCTAACCATAGGCTTATAATTCTGATTAGTATTGGCATGTTTCTTCTTTCCATTCTCCCAATGCGTATTGGGGTAAGACAGACGCTCAATTCCAGCTTTATGAGAAAAGATAGCAATAGGATCATTAAAGATATCTTCATGAATCTGTACAGCAGGAACAATGTCAGCTTTGAAGTTCGTTGTTTCAACAGTTATACACTTGTCTTTCCTTGTAATAGTCCAAGAGTAAAGTTTTTGATTTCTCAACTTTTGTTCAATTTCAGAAAAAATATCTGACCACGGAAAAGGTGTTGGATTTACAAGTCTAACAGGTGAATGAACAGTACTAAAAGTATTAATCTTTACAGCAACAATATCAATATCATTTATTTCTGATATTGACGTAGTGTTTTTATAAGAACCTTGTAAAAAAGTATGGTGAGACCCAGACAAGATTTCTTGTATGTGATTTTGTAGATTTGCTACTTGAGTGTGCTTAGTATCAGAAATACTTTTTGTATATTTCTGCGTATCAGTAGATTGTAATAAGTGTGACATAAATTACCCTCGTGGAGGAAAAGGATCATTACCGTAACTATTACGTTCTTGAATCTTTCCATCTTTACCGTGAATAAAATGTTCAACCTTTGCTTGTTCTGCAATATGCTCTGCTCGATCAAGAGTATTAGCTTTTGTATGATGTAATGAAAGCGGAGAAGAAGATTTTTCTGCTTTGTTTTCCCACATATGACGATCTGAATTGAATACTGTATGGATATTTTTCTTATACATAATTTGTAAATTAGATTGATTAAATTAACTAAGAGACCTAAATCTTTCAACAAGTTTATAAACTGAAGTAGAGGGATCCATTTTTTCACAAGAGGCTATGCCTGCATCAGAATGCATTTTTTCCAAATTTTTTGCATTCCTGATTGCGATCGATTCTCTATCCTTTATAAGGTCGTAGATATCTGAAGTGCTTTTATCGTATTTTTGAGAAAGAAGTTCTGTAAGTTTCTCATAGTATTTGGTTCTTCCGATCGCAGTGTTGAGAAACTCAAAATGAAGAATAAACCATAGTTCGAAGCACTCATTCGAATAAGCAACATTGATTCCCTCAACCTCGGCTTTTTGTATTGCTTGATTAAAGCCAGTATGATCATCTCTATCAAATACTACCCACCATTCAGTATCTTCATCAGTTCGAGATAGTTCGTTTTTTCTTTCAATAACCCATTCAACAAGCGAAGTGGTAGATCGCTTGAGTCCATCAACCTTTATTTCAATTTCGTTAAGACGAAGCTCGTTTCTAATCGAGTTAAAATAATTTGGTTCCGTTTTTGTGCCTTCTGTAAAAACACGAATGACTCTTCGCGGTTCTTGAATATTTTGTTTTCTTGAAAAGCGCGAAGACATAGCATTACTTTTTTATAGAACCAATAAAAGGAAGTGCCCCAAAACGACCTTCGAGATATTTTCTCGAATATTCTGTATCATTTCGCATACTAAACTCTGCAAGAGAGAATAGTTTTGCAGAACCTTGCTCGTCTTTTTCGGTAAACCAAAATTGATCTCTAAGAAAGTCATCTCTATAGGAAAGCAGGCTTGTATCATGTGTGGTGGCTATGAATTGAGCATTTTTTTCATTCATCTGTTCTGAGCTAAACAGATCTACAATGAACTTCGTAAGTAAAGGATGAAGACTGTTATCGAATTCATCTACAAGAATAACCTTGCCATTTTCCAATGCATCAATAACTGGACCAAGAATAGAAAGAAACTTCTGTGTACCTATTGATTCTTGAAATAATTTAAGTTTAAAGGTATCTGTCTTGTTATTATTTGAATCGAATACTGGATGCTCAAAAAACAACATATCGTCTTTACCTTTAGTTTGTTCAAATGAAACCTTTCCGGAATCATTTTTAATTCCAAATCCTTGGAATTCTACTTCTTCAGTGCCACCACCAGTAATGCAAAAGTCTGCAGTTTTAAGCATAGACAGTATTTTTTCTTTATACTCAGAATCGGTTTTGAATTTTTTTGCAGTAAATTGCTGAGCATTAGTGAAAATTCCAGATACAGTGATTATGCTGTTAAAGGCATTTATCAGACTAAGAGCAAAAGAATTGTTAAGCTGAGCAGAAGTAGAGAGGAATAGAGACTCTCTCCTGATCTTACCTAGAAGACTTTTCATGTCTTTAAAATTATGATCAACAGTAATCTTCTGCTCACTGCGTGATAAGTACTCCGTTTCTTTTCCAGTGGAAGAAATTTCAATCAATTTTTCTGATACTATATGATCTTGGAGTACACCAAAACTATATTTGTAAATACCATTATGATCACCCAATAAAGCGAAAATAACCTCAAATGAAGTTGGATTGTTTTTTGAGCTTTCAGAAGCAAGGAATGGAAAATGTGGCAAATTCTTCTTTTCTTGATTTTCAGGAATATTTGCTGATAAGAGAATAAATTTCTTCATATGATCAAAAGCCTCAAGAATCGAGGTTTTACCAGAAGCATTTGGTCCATAAATCAAAGACGTTTTAAGAAGATTCTCATCATTGATTTCAAAGGTGTATTTTTCATTCTTCCGAGCAACCATAGAGAAAGTAGCTTTATTTTTAAAGGCTTTAAAGTTTTCTAATGAAAATTCAATAAGTGATATTTGCATATATTTTACACATTATTATAATAATGTAAGTCTATTATATAAAATATAAAATAAAAATGCAAATTATTTACAATATTTTTGCATTAAAAGGATATCTGTACATTTTTTATAATATAGTATCGGGATCTGTGGATTACTATTTCCCTTGTTCACTTCTTTCAGCTATAATTATCCTTGTACATTCGAAAATCATATAACCTGCTTTTATTAGCCCCACACGGAGGGGATGCCTTCGGAATTTATTCCGACATAAGTCAAAAGCCAATAATACGTCTATATCTTGTGTAATCAATCGCAAGAAAGTAGAATTCTATTTTTTGACGGAAGCAATAATTACAACTTTTTAAAAGGTTGTTGTTATTGCGCCTGTCGAATTCCTCAACAATGCAAAAACACCAACTCTTTTACAGGTTGGTGTTTTTGTTTGTACTCATTACTACTAATTTTTTTAAACATTATGAAAAAATTACAATGGTGTACAGAAGTACGGAAAGTAGACACTCTTACGTTGTGGAAGGAGAATCCACGTAAAATTAACAAGGAAGCGTTTAATCGGCTCGTCGAGCGAATCGAGAAGCACGGTTTTCACAGTGTTATCGTTGTCGATACTAACAATACAATACTTTCAGGAAACCAACGAAAAGAAGCATTGATACGGCTTGGCATACAAGAAGTGACTGTCCTCTACCCTAACAGGGTACTTACAGAGGATGAGCGACAGAAGATTGCACTTGAGAGCAATATTAACGATGGCGAATGGGACTTTGAGAAATTGAAATCATTCGATTTCGGCACGATCGAATTTGCTGGGTTTGATAAAATCACGCTTGCAAAAATTTGTGATGAAAAAGAAAAGAAGGTCGAAGATGACAATTTCAATGTCGATGCTGAACTGAAGAAAATTAAGGAGCCAACAATAAAACTCGGTGATTTAATAACGCTTGGTGATCACAAAATTCTCTGTGGTGATAGTACGAAACTCGACAACCTCAAACGTCTGTTTGGAAATGAAGCTGCTGCTATGGTCTATTCCGATCCTGTTTACAATATCTCATACAACTACGATACCGGTTTGAGTGGCAATAAGAACAAGAAAAGTTATGGTGCGAAAGTGAACGACACGCGCACCTTCGACGAATACAAACAGTTTTTACGAGACAGTATGTCAGCGGCACTTGCTGTATCGAAAGATGATCTGCATGTGTTCTATTACTGTGATCAGATTTATATAGGAGTGGTACAAGATTTGTATCGGGAACTTGGTATTGAAAACAAGCGTGTAGCGCTATGGCTGAAAAACTCACAATCTCCTGTACCTCAGTCATATTGTAATAAGGCGTACGAACCAGCAGTATATGGCACGCGCAACCGTCCACATCTTGCGGAATCAATAACAAATCTCACTGAAATTCTTAATCCAGAATTCGGAACTGGTAACGAACTTATACAGCAGGTCGATACCTTTATTGAAATTTGGACAGCAAAGCGTGTGGCTGGAAAAGATTATTCACATGCAACTCAAAAACCAGTACAACTGCATGAGCGACCGATCAAACGATGTACACATCTGAATGATATCATTTTGGATTCTTTCCTTGGGTCAGGGAGTACACTCATTGCCGCTGAACAACTCGGACGACGAGTCTATGGATGCGAACTCGAACCACGCTTTTGTGATCTCATAATTCGTCGTTGGGAAATGCTTACAGGCAAGAAAGCAAAGATTAAACATTATGAAGAAAACTCCTCGCACAATTAAAAAACTTCTTGAAGAACTCGAGCGCACTCCTCTGATACAAGCTGTATGCGAGAAAGTCGGCATATCCAGAAACACGTTCTATCGTTGGGCGAAAGAAGATACGAGATTTGCTGAGCAGGTCAACGAAGCACTGTCACTTGGTACTGGTGTTGTAAATGATATCGCTGTCAGTAACGTGTTAAACGGAATCCAGAAGGGTGACCCTATGTATACCAAGTATTGGCTTAGCCATAAACACCCTGATTTCAGAAGACCATTTGTCGTGAAGTATGATTCGGATGATATCATTCTACATCGGCAAAGAGTAAAAGAACGGAGTCAACTCCTTCGAATGGAATCAGATGCATATACAGAACTAATACAACATGACGAGGAATACATACAGGAAAGGAAAAGAATCAAAGAGCTTTTCAAGAAAAACGCACATCGTAGGACTGAGTATCAAGAACATCAAAATACGAAACCTACAGAAAGAGAAAGGATGAAGGAGCTTGTTCAGAGAAGGAATATGAGGAATCAGTAACTACTCGTGATTCTCGAATCTTCGGCGTCGTTCATCTAGTGTTTCGCCGTCATATATCCAGTAGTCTGTTCCTGCAACACTTTGATTATATCCAAGGATCTTTCGTGCGGCTTCTGACAAGCTCGTTACTTCACCACCACATTCAATTGATTTCGCTGATTTGAGATCGATAACTCTTGCTTTGATATTCTCATCCCGACTGAATGTTAGTTCTGCACCAATTGGAATATCGACCATTCCGAAGTTGAATCGAGAGCGCTTTTTAATCGCTTGTTCAACTGCTTTACGATCCTCGTCTTCTTCGATGAGATCTTTCTTTGGTGTAATGTTTTCAAGTTCGGCAAGCTTCAGCGCGGACACGACACGTTCCGGCGAGATCTGAAAAAATTCTCGTCTCGGATTCACTCGGATGGTATCGAACGCATCATGTAATTGGTGTTCGACAAATACTGAATCTTTAACCGTACAGGCGTAAAAACAAGTAAATGGTAATGGTGCACTAGTAGAAGAACTCAATTCCTTCACTCTCTGTTCAAGACTTGTTGTCGTTCTTCCAATTTTGACGTATCCGGGCATTGCCTCGTTCGTCAGTATGTAGATTATTTCATTGGTCATATATGTTACTTTTGCGTTTTATGATACCCATGGATGAGACGCAAAAAGCCCACCACATAGGTGAGGACAGGAGTCCTCCATACCCGTTTCCAGGTACGGCTTGTACAGCAACCCCATATGATGGGTTCTTCATGCTGTACAAGACTTCTTCACCATGCCTTTGTTTCCAAAGGTTTAGGCTACTTATTTCTTATTGATTTGTATGTAAATAATAGCAGATATATAGCTATTATTCTAGGTTATTGTATCGCAGTATAGGGAAATGTCAGAGGGGGAGTTACCAACAAGATAATATTGTTATTTCAGTAATAAAGGATTATTTTATTTATAAAACAAAAAATATCCCATCAGTTTTTTACGTATTTTTTCCGCCTTCTTCTTATTACGTTCGATCACTACTTTGGAACGCTTTATTTGAGAAATAATAGTTTGAAGTTCTTTTTGTACTCCAGGTTCCCATTTTTTATGTTTTTGATATAAATTATCTATTGCACGAACAGTATTTACATCAAGTATCGTTGACATAATATAGTCTCCAAAGACAGCGGGGAATACAGTTTCTCTGATCGAAGGGGTATCCTCATACGCAAGTTCAATCCCATAATCTTTTTTTATGTAATCTGATGTTGTTCGATCAAGTGGAGTAGTATGTCCGATCACACTATATGCTTTCTTATCGTTACTTTTTATCCATGCATACATTTCATTTTCAATATCAGAACGAATTAGTGCCCAGAAGTTATGAGAATTGAAAAATACAACAGGACCATCAGTCTTTTGACAAAATATGAAAAAATAATGATTCCAAAGTATATAAAGATCGATAATAGATTTAAATCGTAATACCATAGTATCACCATCTTGTAGGCGAAATAAATTCTCATATTCTTTTGGTGTTGAAATGGTATGTATTCGTTCAACAAATTTTTGAATTCTTCCCGCCCATAGGGGATTGAGTAATACAAGCTGTTTATTTTTGGTTACAATTTCTTCCTTTAAAAGTACTCGTAATGCACGATAAAATCCCTGTTTTGTAATAGGATTTTTCTTCTGCATCTTTTCAAGTAAGACGAGGCTGTCGTGTGGACCATCTCCAAGAAGATCGACTATTAACTCTTCTATATTTGGCTGTGCACTTAATAGCATATGTATCTAAGTATACTACATAGTAAACAACTTGTTTACTATGTAGTACTTTTATACAATATTTATGACAATATGTCAAAATTAGATTAAGATTAGGCTATATGGATAAAGATTATATAGAAGAAACATTTAATAATCAAAAAATTGTTATTGTTTCAAATAAACGATATTGCATTAATTCACTAACAGATCATATTCCGATTACAAAACCAGAACTATTAGAACAAATCTCAGAAGAGATGTCAGAACAGGTAGATTTTACCAAAGCTGATGTTCTGATTGGAGAAGAGGATCGTGGTGGGTATCTTTGTGCACTAATGGCATATACACAAAAGAAGCCATTTACTTTAACAAAATGGAATCCGACCGGTCTTGAAGGTGAAATATCAATTGGATTCAGAAATGCATATACTAACGGAAAACTCTTCCTTAATGGGATTAAAGATTTTGACGGAAAGAAAGCAATTATCGTTGAAGATATTATCGACACTGGTGGAACAGTTATCGCAATGATCGAACTTCTACGAAATAACGGTATTGAAGTAGTCGACGTAGTCTCGGTTGCAGAAAAAACAGATTACGGTGGTGTCGAGCGAATTGAAAAAGAAACAGGCATTAAACCAAAAGTGCTTGTCCAATTTTCTTCAGGAAAAGAGCGGTCGAAGGTTACCAAAAGATTCATATAAATATATGAAAGAAATAACATCAAAACAATATAATAATTGGTCTGAAGAACATGACCGAGACACTATGAAGTACGATCAGTTAAGCAGAAAAAGTTTTTATTCATTCTTTAAGTTTGAAACGAATGAAAAAAAACTCCTCGATATTGCATCAGGAACTGGGCACGACCTTCAACATTATCGAGATGGTATGAAGTGTGATGTGTGGGGTGTTGATGCTTCTGAAAAAGAAGTTGAGATTGCGAATGATCGTCTTGGTGAAGATAAGGTTAAGGTTGGATATGCTGAGGCACTTCCGTATGAAGATAACAGTTTCGATATTGTGGTCTCAAAATATGCACCGCAAGGATTTGAAGATATAGAACCTTTCTACAAAGAGGTAAATCGAGTATTAAAAACAGGAGGATATTTTCTTATCCTCACGACACATCCAATGCGTCACTTCTTGGAAAAAACAGAGAAGCCCCGGGATTATTTCAAAAAGGAAATTGTTACATCGTGGATATATAATCACATGCTACCACTTCAGGAATACAGTCATACTATGAATGATTATTTTTCGGACTATTTCTTCAAACACTTTCAGATCGAAGAATATCTTGAAGAGTGTAATGATGGTCCAGTAATTGAGCATGTTGATGGAGAAAACTACCCAGCATATTTTATTTATCGAGCAAGAAAAAAATAAAGACAAACCACAGATAAATTCTGTGGTTTGTCTTTATTTGCACCGACAAGCTCATATTTTGTAAATATACTATATGAGTATGGGATGTATTTCTACTTCTGCATAGACTATGCACCACCCACCAGTCTGTCATTAATATAGTATGGAAGAAAATCAAATAAGATATTGTTTATACGCCAGAAAATCCATGGAGCAGGATGATAAACAAGCACTTTCCATTGAATCGCAAGTGAATGAAATGCTTGTATTAGCAGAACGAGAAAAACTGAACATTGTAGAAATTAAACGAGAATCTCATTCCTCAAAAGAAGTTGGACAACGACCAATTTATAATGAATTGTTGTCTGAAATCAGGCAAGGAAAATTCAATGCTATCTTAACTTGGGCACCAGATCGGTTATCGAGAAACGCAGGGGATCTTGGGGCAGTGGTTGATATGATGGATCAGAAGCTACTGATTGAAATCCGAACCTTCAGTCAAAGATTCACCAACAATCCGAATGAGAAATTTCTTTTAATGATTCTCGGATCTCAAGCAAAGCTTGAAAACGATAATCGAATGATCAATATTAAACGAGGATTACGAGCACGAGTAGAAATGGGATTATGGCCAACAACTGCACCTACAGGATATGTAAACAGCAATAGAACAGATCAGAAGTGCCAGGTATTTATTGATCCACACAGGGCACCGATAATAAAACAAATGTTTGAAAAAGTAGCGTATTAAAAGATGAGTGGAAAACGACTCTACATATGGCTCAAAGACGAAGTGAAATTTAAAACAAAAAACGGAAAATTTTTATCACTCGGTAACATATACCTTACTCTACGGACAACGTTTTACTATGGCTCATTTGAATACCCAAGAGGTAGTGGCAAGTGGTATCAAGGCAAACATACACCAATCATAACCAAGGAACTTTTTGATAGAGTGCAGGAACAAATTTCAGAGCACATCATAACAAACCAAAGCAAAGAATTTGCATTCACTAAAGTTATGACTTGCGGACTATGTGGATCTGGAATAACTGCGGATGAGAAATTTAAGAAACAAAAGAACGGAAACGTTCACAGGTATATTTATTACACTTGTTGTAAAAGTGCAGATAAGCATTGCAAAGGGGGATATCTACGAGAAGAAGACCTTGTTGAAAAACTCACTGAATTAATTGACACAATCCACCTTGATGAAATTGGTATGAAAGAAAAGATCAAAACAGAGATTGAGCGACACAAGCAATTCAATGTAGGAATACTTGGAATTAAGGGAGAAACGATAAAAGTTGCTGATGTAGATATACGAAACTATGCAAAACATGTTCTAAGAAACGGAACGACTTTTGAAAAGAGGGAATTGATCGGATGTTTGAAGAGTAAAATTATTTTAAGTAATAAGCAAGTAAATATTGTGCTTTAATAAAAAAAGCTATACCGATTAATTTAGGTATAGCTTTTTATTGTCAGTAAAATTAAATTAGTATTTTACTGACAATAGGAGGAAGAGGATAGTCAGGTGATGAAACCCAGTATTGTGTTATGCGCTCTTCTTTCATGTGACAATGTTTACCTCCGCCAGCTATCAAAAGATAATTAGCGAGCATTTCCCAAATCTTTGCTATGTCCTTCCTGTGTCCTTGGGTCGTAAATACTATATTGACTCCATGATCTCTTTCGGTAAAGGCAGTAAAGAAGCCTCCTTTTTCAAAATTCTCCAGTAATCGAGGATCAGAATCACCTTTACTGAGGGAAACATGGATTTCGCTTTCCCTAAATGTTCCAGGTTTTAAAGTGGTTGTTTTCAATAAAAAAGGAAATTTAATGGACGGATCAAATTCTTTCCATGGAATAATCTGTCGGTTTTTTATATGCTCACATTCGAGATAACCGATTAATTCATTAGGATTAGATTTTAGATAATCTTTGATTTCATTACAGAGCATTTTGAACTCGCGACCTGTCTTAGGTTTAAATGTTAAATGTCTATCTGGTGCATAATTACGTACTCCGTCACTTGTGAGAAAGTTATCCCACCAAAAACCCTTTTCTTGAATTGCCCATGATTCCAGTTTGGGCGATATAACTTTTCCATCGAAATGGATGTGATAGTGGGATTTACCACTTTGTCTTACTGTTTCTTCCATTTTTATCATTGTTTTGTTGTTTTTAAATAACTTACTTCTTTACAATTATATGTATATATGTCAATATAGTCACATATGTTAGATAGATATGTTAAAATATAAAAAATAACTATATATTACAAGATATACTTGTTGTCAAAAATAATGACATTATGAACAAAAATCAAACAATTGAAATTCTTAAGGATATTGGACTTACAGAAAATGAGGCACGGGTGTACTTAGCCTGTCTTGGTCTTGGTTCTACGACGGCACTCAGTATTGCTAGAACAACTGAAATTAAGCGTCCAACAGTCTATACAGTCCTTGAATCATTACAAGCTCGAGGTCTTGTGTCTACAGAGCTTCATGGTTTTAAGAAAAAATTTGTTGCTGAACGTCCAGAGAAATTGGAAGAAGTTTTGGAACTTAAGAAAAATAAATTCAAAACGTTATTACCTCAACTTCAAGCCATGCAAAATGCACAAGATGACGGAGGTTTTATCCGTTACTTCGAAGGAATGGAAGGCATTAAATCTGTCTATGAATCCATGATTCGTGATATCAAACCACACGAGGATTATTCTGTTATTGGAAATATGGACAAACTTTTACCATTAGATCAGAAATTTTTTGAAGATTTCTTTTCTCGAAGAGCGAAATTAAATATAAATCTCCGTATTTTAGTTCAGCATAATGAAGCTGGTGACTGGTTCAAAAAGTTTGAAAAGAATATAAATGCTAAAGTAAAATATCTACCAGAGACTACCAAACTTAATACTAATCTGGTTATGATTCCTCGCCGCATGCTCATTCATGAACTAACTGAACCAATAAAGGGAATTGTTATTGAAAACAAAAGAACAATCGATATGCAAAGAGAGTTATTTGAAATAATGTGGAATTCAGTTTAACTAAGAGAATTTTAGTTTTATATATTTAAATTTAGCAATCAAAAAGCCACCGAATTCGGTGGCTTTTTGATTCTCTTATTTTAGAGCTTTTAAGCTCCTCGTGATGTCTCACGACGTGGTGATCTCGCCAGGAATCGAACCTGGATTTACAGTTCCGCAAACTGTTGTCCTATCCGTTGAACGACGAGACCAATAGAGATAAAATAACAGTTTTTAGACGTTTTGGCAAGTTTTATAATCCGAGGAATTCTATGATTTTTTCAAATGGTGGCTCTTTGATATCTTTTTGATCTACCTTTGAAAGAAAAGATTTGAGCATCATCATATCGATATCTTCAGAAAGAGGAATGAATATTACAGGCATAAGTATTGCAGTTGTCTCAATTATCAGATTGTTTCCACGAGTGTCTATCATGTACCCCTTAAGTTCTTCAAGTATGTATTTATATCCTTTTGCGTGGATAGATTTTTCGTCGATAGTAAACTCAACGAGAGATGGTTTGTGTTTACCGAGCATTATAATAGAGAATCCTCCCATGACAAGAAGTACTGCAAAGAGATAGTTTTTGAAAATGATTGCTGCGATTACAGAAGAGACGGTGATGATGCCGATTGCCCAATACCAATCCACTGTTTTTTCTTTGAATATGAATTCTGGTGCAGTCCATGAGTAACTATGTTTTTCCATACGTATATTGTACTACACGACAACTCGTTGTCCATGTGTGAAAGTCTTTTGTGGTAGAATAGATGCAGAATGTTTTTTACCTTAAATAAATAGACTATGAAAAAAGTACAATTTTCCCAAGAAAAAGATCTGTTCTTTTTGGAATTACAAATTCAAGTGAAAGATTATTTGGCTCACAGTAAACACACCCAATTTGGTAATTGGAAAATATATCTTAAAACAATATTTTTTCTAAGTTTAGCCGTAGTGAATTGTGTGTTAATACTCAAGACATCTCCTGGATGGTTTCACTATGAACTGTGGGGAATTCTTGGATTTTTGTTTGCTTGTATTGGATTCAATGTGATGCATGACGGAGCCCATGGAAGTTTTTCTAAAAGACAGACGTGGAATACGTTGTCAGGGTATACACTCAATCTCATGGGATGTGTTGTATTTTTTTGGAAATTGAAACATAATATCAATCACCATACATACACTAACATTAATGGGCGTGATGAGGACATAGATATACTTCCAATTATTCGGACGAATCTAGATCAGCCTGTAAAATCGTTTCATCGATATCAGCATATATACGCACCTCTTGCATATATGGTGACCTATCTATGGTGGATATGGTTTCAAGATTTTAAAAAATATTTCACAGGAAAAATTGGTGTTCAGAAAATTCCTTCTCATTCCAAAATGAAGATAGGGGATCATGTTATTTTTTGGATAACAAAAATAGTGCACGTAGTACTTTTCTTTGTTATTCCAACAATGGTACATGGATTTGTGCCGACACTTATTGGATATGCGATTTTTATCGCTGTGTGTGGATTATTCATTGCAACCATATTCCAACTAGCACATGTTATGCCTGGTGTGTTGTTCGAACCTGTTCCTAATGAAGACACACAACTTGAAACATTTGGAAAACATCAACTCGCCACTACTGCCGATTTTTCAGTTGATAGTAAGGTTGCCGAATTTTTGTTTGGCGGACTCAATTATCAAGTGGAACATCATTTGTTTCCTCGGATTAGTCATGTACATTATCCTGCAATTCAAAAAATTGTTGAAAAAACAGCAAAAGAATTTGGTCTGGAGTATCATTCTTTTCCAACAATATGGAAAGCAATACATGAACATTTTCTGTATCTGAAATTCGTTGGTAATGCACCATGATGCATTACCAAAGCACCCTTCTCAAAAGGGTGCTTTTTATATTGTGGTATACTGAGGTTCATTAGTAATTTAAATACATATACATGAACACACTATTAATTCTCGGAAGAATCATTGTTGGCGGATATTTTATATATAGCGGGTATAGTCATTTTGTTAATCTGAAAAGTCTTGCGTCATATGCAGGTGCAAAGAAGGTTCCTATGGCAAAACAATCAGTCATCTTTACTGGACTATTACTTGTCGGAGGGGGTTTGAGTATGCTCTTTTGGCAATATGTTGATCTTGGTGCCGTTGCACTTATTGTGTTTTTGATTCCAACAACACTCATGATGCATGATTTTTGGAAAGAGACTGATCCTGTGGCAAAGATGCAAAGTCAGATCGATTTTTTAAAAAACATAGCATTGATTGGTTTTTTGTTTATTATACTTGGCTTGATTACATATTAATTTGTGTACATAAAAAAACACCCGATCGGGTGTTTTTTTATGTACTTACTTTTTAAACCATGTTTGTTTCCAGTTTTGCATCATGTCGATTTCTGTTGTTTGTGCAGTAATGATGTTTTTTGCAAGAGTCAGAAGTTCTGGTCGTGTTGATTGAGCGAGCACCATCTGTGCCATAGATACGGCACCTTCGTGGTGAATAATCATTTCATTTAAAAATGCTTCATCAAATGCGTCACCTGTTTTGTTTGCGAGTCCATCAGTCATACCATCCATGGTGTGTTGCATACTCATCCCTGTCATGTTCTCGTGTGTTGATGTGGACGTTTTCTGAACATACCAACCAGTACCAAATCCAATAGTAAGAAATATAATTGCTGTGTATATATGTGCTTGTTTCATGTATTTAGTATACTTTATGGGTATAGTTTTGTAAAAATGTAACAATTACACTTTTGTTGTAGACTATTGGTATGGCAACAAGTAAAGATTTTATTGGATATATTCTCGATCAGATAGGGGATGAGTCCCGTACTCGAGTACGAGCAATGTTCGGTGAATACGCACTCTATTTCGATGATGTGGTTGTTGCACTCGTGTGTGATTCGACTGTGTTTCTAAAAATAAATGAATATACTACAGAAATTCTTGGTTCAGCATATCCAAAAGGTCCTGCATATCCGAATGCAAAAGATTGGTATATTCTCGATGCGGAAATCATAGAAAATCCAACATTGTTCAAAGAGGTTCTTGTGTCTTGTGCAGAATATATACACTTGTATAAAAAGAAATAATAAAAAAACACCAGATGATTCTGGTGTTTTTTTATTATTTCGCCAAGAGAGAAATAGAGAGTGTTGTGTCCTTGT
The DNA here is from genome assembly GCA_020846455.1 of Candidatus Nomurabacteria bacterium. Classification (GTDB taxonomy): domain Bacteria; phylum Patescibacteriota; class Minisyncoccia; order Phycocordibacterales; family UBA9973; genus JADLDV01. The sequence goes on along the minus strand of JADLDV010000031.1, from coordinate 17,963 downwards.
CTACATTTGCGAGAAATGAAAGATCTGGAACACTAATACCAAAATCTCCATATGTTACAGTGGCGTTTGCTGTGCCAGAAAGTGAACCATCTGCATTGAGTGTGCTTGTTGCGTTGAAGGTTACTGGTTTTGTTGTGCCACGAATAGTGAGATTTCCTACGATGGTGTATGAGAATTGTTTTCCTGTTTCAATTGTTGCGGGGATTCCGCGGACATCAGTTGCAGTGAATGTGATGTACTCATTTCCTTGCTGGTCTGAGTTGAGAATCATTCGAGCAATTGCACCGTTCCTGCGTTCGTTATCAGTTTTGAGTGTGCGTGCGTCTATTTTGATTGTTCCCAAAATAAGCTTCGCAGGATTTGTTGCCTGTAATTGTATGTCACCTGAAATACTATTTGTTACACCGATAACAGTTACGTCTTTACCACTCAGTGTTTCTTTGAGGGTAAATGTTGCTTGTGATTCTGTTCCTATAATACGAAGTGTTTTAGTGTTTGAAACGGTAGTATCTTTTTGTTCTACTGTTTCTGTTTGTATTTTTGAATCCGTTGATGTTGTTTCGGTTGTATCTTGAGCTGGAATATTCACTGGTCGTGTCTTGTACATGAATATACTTGTTCCAACAATAAGTACGAGTCCGATAATAGCAATAAGTGTTGTTTTCATAATGATGTGTAAATTATATTAAGTTAAGTAGTATAAGAATATATCCAAGATTAAACAATAAGAAGAGTCTAAGAAAAATTTCCTTTCTTTTGTCGCCCCCGTGCTTTTTTCAAGGATTCTAGATGTAGAACCCCACTTTCTCTGTCAGTTTCCATGTTTCCAAGAATTCGAAAACTTCCTTCGCCAAAAGTTTTTTCGACAATTTTTGCAATATCCAAAAGCCTTCCAGTAAAATGAGCATTTAAGAATACTTTGTATACATCATCGATATTTTTGTATTCGTTAGGGAACTGTTTCTTTATTTCATCACAAACATAGTTGAGCACTTTTCTTTGTTGAGTATATTGAATAGATTCCCAGTCATCATCCCCCTTTTTTCCGACCCAAATAATATCGCTTTCTGGAATTTTTCTTTTTTCAATAAGTTCATTTTTTATCTTCTTTGCTTCGTCGGAAAGAAGCCATTCTTTTTGTGTTATTAATGCAGGGCAATCAAGTAATTTTGGTAAAAGTCTTTTTTGTGTTTCTGCAACAATAGTTTCATGTAATCCAGCAAAGTGTCGATGAAAATCATGACCTTGTAAAGCTTTTATCGTAACCCCTTCACGATATGGTGTTTTACGTATTTTTTCTCCCTTTTCTTGTACTTCTAAGGATAGATGTGCTTTTAGATGTAGAGATTCATGGATCGCTGTACTTCCAAAGTGTAAAGGGTTGTCACGAAACTCTTGTGCATCAAAAAGTATTCCTTGTTTATTGGTAAATGCTCTTGCTATTGAGTTATCTCCCCCTGCTTTTTTGTATAGATCTGATGGGATAATATGAAAATTTTCGGTCGGTATATCATATGGTTCTATCCCAGCTTCTTTCATTAGTCGAGACGTTTCTTGATTAGCAAAATTAATGACAGAAATTTCTTTTTCAGATTTTGGATATTCATGTTTTCTTAGTTCTTCCTCCTCTTGAGGGCTCAAAGATTCAAAGTGATTAAAAAGAGCATTTATGATTTCTTTTTTTGACATTTCCTTCTTTTCACTAGAAGCATTTCCAATTGTTCTGATTACTGGTCCTTTTTCCATAAGGTTCATTTTATCATTTTAAAATTGTTTTAGATAGCGAGTATTGTGTGATACGTAACTTGAAATAAAAGATTAATCACGAGAATTTTTCAGTACCAATAATTATAAAAAGCGACACAATATCGCTTTTTATATGTACTATTCAGACAAGTAGCTATCGAACCAAATAGCGTGGCAGGTGTATCCACCCGGATTTTTCTGTAAATAGTCTTGGTGATATGTTTCTGCGGGATAAAATATTCCCAATGGTTCAAGTGTGGTCACTATGGGATCTTTCCACCGTTTTGAATCATTTACTATCTTAATAAAAGTCTCAGCTTCTTTCTTCTCTTCTTCATTTGCGTAGAAAATAGCTGATCTGTATGATGTCCCTTTATCATTTCCTTGTTGGTTGAGTGTGGTTGGGTTGTGAATCTGAAAGAAGAAATCAAGAAGTTTTTTGTACGATGTTATTGTGGGGTCATATTCAATCTCAACAGCTTCGGCATGACCCGGGTGATTTTCATATGTAGGATGTTCATTTATTCCACCTGTGTATCCAACTTCAGTTTTTATAACACCAGGTTGAGTGCGGATCAGATCTTCGAGCCCCCAGAAACATCCACCTGCGAGTATAATTTTTTTGTGCATATATGTTTGCCTAGATTAGATATATACAACATGATACCATGGGTGTAATGAAAGTAAAAAAATCTTTTGATCCACGGTTTACTCCAGATCTTACTCCGCAAGAAATGCTTGAGTTAGGTGTTTTTGGTGGATTATATTTTTCTGATAAACCAAAAGAATTTCCACAAGCATGGTTTGCTAAAGCAAAACTCTCACCTGATGGAAAGAAACACAAAGAACTTAACTATTTCGGTATACATGCAAGTCAGCCACTCTCAGTCTGGCAAGCAAAAGGGTGGATACATCCACAAGATCCACGAGGATGGTTTCAGTGGTACTGTCGGTATTACATAGGAAGAAGAACTGATGATGACGAGCGACAGATAAAAAGATGGATGGCGATGCGTAGACATGTCATGCAGATCAAGAATAACTGTCGGGTAGGGGATGTGTTTTGTCGCCCTCGACAAAGACAAGCATTGCTTCATTGGGCATATGATTCAAGAAAGATGTAGAAATATAGTATATAGAGAAAATAAATGAAAAATGTTAAAATCAATTTATGTTTAAATATCTTATTTTTGAAATCATATCCGCAGTATTTGGCTTTGTATCTTTTGTTTTACTTGTGCGGTATATATGGAAGCAAGGACACTTTCATACAATATTTAAACAAAAATTGCTCTATGTGCCTATTGCACTTATTGTGATTGCATTTTTTACAGGGCTTGTTGCAAACAAAACCTACCCTCCTGATTTTGCTATGCCAGCATTTACACACTCACATGCACCAGGTGGACTTCCTCCATCAATTCCATTTGCAAAAATCATAGACTTTTTTAGATATAAAAATCGTTTTGAAAAAGTCGCTGATATTGGCGCAAACCCTACAACTGTTCCAGAAAAATCTCAAGCACCTGATGCTGACGGCATTGTGCGTATTAGTTTGACTGCACAAGAGGTCATCGGAGAGGTCTCTCCTGGAATTTATTTCAACTACTGGACATACAACAAGCAAGTTCCTGGTCCAATGCTTCGTGTCCGTGAGGGTGATACAGTGGAATTAACACTGACAAATGACCCATCAAGTCTCCATGATCACAATATAGACCTGCATGCAGTTACAGGTCCAGGAGGTGGAGCGTCCGTTACTCATGTGGCACCCGGAGAAACAAAAACATTTAGATGGAAAGCACTTGCACCAGGACTTTATATATATCATTGTGCGATGCCAAATGTTTCAACTCACAATTCACATGGACAGTATGGACTTATTTTGGTCGACCCAAAGGAAGGATTTACAGAAGTCGATAAAGAATTTTATGTTATGCAAGGAGAGCTATACACTATGGGGCAACTTGGTAAAAAAGGGTTGGTGCCATTTGATCCTGACGCACTCTTAGACGGACAGCCTAATTATGTAACTTTCAATGGTCGCATTGAAACAACACCACGAATGCAAGCAAAAGTTGGTGATAAAATCCGTATGTATGTCGGTAATGGTGGGGTAAATCTCATATCGTCTTTCCATGTAATTGGTGAGATTTTTGATACCGTGTATCCAAATGCAAGTATAGGTGGTGCGATGGAACATAATACACAAGCAACCGCTGTACTTCCTGGCGGAGCGAGTATTGTAGAATTCACTGTTGATGTTCCCGGTAAATATTTACTTGTAGATCACGCACTTGCAAGGATGAACAAAGGTGCATGGGCAGTACTTGAAGTGACGGGAGATGAAAACCCAGAGATATTTAAAAAGATGTCAGAAGATATGAAAATGCATTAAATTAAATGGAAAAGAAAAAAGAGCGACAATTGTCGCTCTTTTTTCTACAACATGTAGGTTTGCGCGTCGCACTTAGTACATAACTAAATGGGTCATCAAAACTAACTACATTCGTTGCGGAGGCGGGGGGATTCGAACTCCCGGACCCCGTAAAGGGTCTCCTGTTTTCAAGACAGGTGCCTTCAACCACTCAGCCACACCTCCGTATATTTATTTTACTTTTCTTCAGAAACCATTTGTGTTTCTCTTGTTTCTTTTTTCTTATCTTTTGAAAAGATAAAGATGTAGAGAATATCAAGGATTGCAAATGTGTTGATGACAAGTAATGCTACAAACCATTTTGTTTCTCCTTTACGGGCTGCTTTCCAAAGAGCATATCCTTTCCATGGAAGAATCCACAGAAGGACTACAACGATAACCCAATACATATTGTTTATTGGAAGCATTCCCATGTATCGAATGTATCATATTCCTGCTTTTTCGGCAATTCTGTGATAGTCTATATATATGAAATTTCTCGGAATTGATTTCGGAACAAAGCATGTTGGGCTCGCAACGTCTGACGATGGTGGTGTTATGGCATTTCCTCACAGTACTCTTGATGCAAAAAGTGATCTCGTGTTTCAGATAGGGCAACTAGTGCTTTCTGAGGAAATCGGAGGAATTGTAATAGGTGAACCAGGGAAAGAAAATGCGCTTTATAAGAGTGTTCACGAATTTGTTCATACACTAACTGATACATTGAATATTCCTGTGTATTTTCAGAATGAAGCATTTACCTCAATGGAAGCGAGTCGTTTTACAGATTATAAAAAACCAACAGCACGTCTCGATAAACAATCTACTCTCAAGAAAAATGATGCTTCTGCTGCTGCGCTCATTCTCCAGCGGTATCTTGATCGAAAGAATATGATACAATCTAAACATGATAACGATAGATGATCTCGCAAAAATTGAATTGAAAATCGGTACAATTATTTCTGCAGAAGCAGTTCCTGATGCAGACAAGCTTATTCGTTTTATGGTTGATCTTGGTACTGAAACAAGACAAATTCTCTCTGGTGTACGAATGCATTATCCAGACCCAAGTGTCCTTGTCGGTAAACAGGTGCCTGTAGTGGTGAACCTCGCACCACGCACTATTCGTGGACTTGAATCCAACGGTATGATTCTATACGCAGTCGGAGAAGGAGAAGATTTTACTACACTTGAACCATTAAAAAAGGTTCCGTCAGGAACAATCATTCGATAATATGTTCTTATTTGCAAAAAACCGCACAGGGCTCATGCTTTCAGATCACATGATCCGTTTCGTGACACTTCGCATGAGCGGTGACAAGACGACACTTGCTGCGTTTGGGGAAACATCAATTCCAGAAGGTGTAATTGAAAATGGGAAAGTGACAAAGCGAGAGGTGTTGTTGCCAATACTTAAAACGTTTAAAAAAACTCATTCGCTCAAAGAGATATATATACCAATACAGAATCGTGAGATAACAGATATGCTGACGCAAGCGGGATTTGCTGTGACACCTACGATCAGCGAACCAGAAGCGCTCGTGGTTGCGCTTGGAGGTACAGGATTTCCAGGAAGATCTCTTGTGGTAGATATGGGTATGTATAAAACAGGAATGATGCTTGTGCAAGATGGAGAGATTCTCGCGAGCACTTCTTTGTATTTTGGAGTACGTGGACTTGAAATGATTGTTGAAAAAATGTTTGGATTGTCTGTATCTAATGCACAAACGATTGTACGAGAACAGGGGATCATAGATACCCCTGAAAATGAACGAGTGTCAGAAGTGTTACTTACAGCAGTGTCTGTGATTGTTGCAGAGATTGAAAAATTGCACATGGAATGGATGCTTGAATACTCAGGAGAAAAAGTAGATGCCATTGTTCTCTTGGGTGAGGGCGCGTTGGTAAATGGTTTTGCTGATTATTTGGGATTGAAAATTCGCGTTCCAGTTATGCGTGCGGATACCTGGGCAGGTACAACAGTTCGCAATGATGACACCGTTCCTGCGATGTCCTATCGGGATTCATTGACCTATGCAGTAGTGATTGGACTGGCACAAAATGCATTCCTCATATAAGTTGATTGACTATATTGAGTAGTATTGGTATAGTCTTTTTGTGAGCCTTGCTCACATTTTACTCCATTCCTGTCTTATGCTCCCGTAGTTCAATGGATAGAACAGGAGACTTCTAAGCTCTTGATATATGTTCGATTCCTGTCGGGAGCACAAATTACATAATGCACTCTTAGCTCAGTTGGTAGAGCAATCCGTTTACACCGGAAAGGTCGGGGGTTCAAGTCCCTCAGGGTGCACAAGGATATTCCTCTATTTTTTGTTACTATACAAAGTGATAGTAATTATATTTTATGATTGAAAAAGTAAATGATTTTAATTTTTATGAAGGTGGGAGTTCTAAGATAGAAGCAAAAGAGTACCAAGAATACCTTAAGCCTTTTGCTGAAGAAATCCTTATTGAATCTCAAGAAATTGGAGAAGGAAAATCTGCTCGCGTGTTCGAGGACCCGCTAAATAATTGTTGTTATAAAATTATTACCAATACAGAAAAGCTTTTACATTTACCTGACGAGGAAGCAGACTTCCTTCAAAAAGTTCAAAATGAATACGTAAAAGTTCCCCAACCACTCTTTAGTCTTTCTGTTACTGAAAAAGACGCTATAGGAAAACTCCAGAGAAAATACATGCTTGGTATGGAAAAAATACACGGTGTTTCTTTGAGACAAATCATGAGTGGAACAAAGCCATTACCTGAACATGTTGACCCGTTGTTTTTCAAGAAAATAGAATTGTTCTTGAAAGATATTCACGAAAAAGGGATTCATCATAGAGATTTACATGAAGGAAATATCATGATCGATGAAGACGGACAACCTGTAGTTATTGATTTTGGTCTTTCTTGTATTACACATGGAAATGAAGACCCATATAAAGATGAATACGCTACACAAGGTAAGGTCCTTACATACCTTGATGATATGAACGAACTCAAGAGAATAACTCACGAGTTTGAAGATTTTATAAAAACAAAACAATTAGAAAGTTTTGAAGAGATAGATGCTATCAATTACGATTCATTAAAAATAGGAGCCCTCGAAAAGGTTGGAATTAAGGAACATCATACTTTTTTTGAAGATAGTACAAAAGCTGTCAGTGAAATGTCTGATGATGTTTCTGTAGTTTCTATTCCAAACAGTTTTGGTTTATTTTTAGTTGCTGATAACTCAAAAGAACTTGAAGAAAGAAAAGAAGATCATTCTGTTATGTATCCCAAAACAATCGATGGTAAAAAATACTTTATTTGCCGAAGATAATCATGCCCCCAATAATCTACGAAGACAACGATATACTTATATTCAACAAACCATCAGGACTGATGGTTCATGGTGATGGACGTTCAACAGAAAAAACTTTGGCAGATATGATTCTTGAAGAGTATCCAGAAATGCGAGACGTTGGTGAGCCGACTGTCTATGTTGATCAGAAGACAAAAGAGGAAATCACACTACCTCGTCCTGGTATTGTGCACCGACTTGATCGTGAGACATCAGGGGTAATTCTTGTTGCAAAAACACAAGAAGCTTTTCTTCACCTCAAGGCACAGTTTCAAGATCGTACAATCAAGAAGATTTATCACACATTCGTTTGGGGGCAACCTCGACGTACACAAGCGACAATCACGGCACCGATTGGTAGAAGTAAAAACGATTTTCGTCGTTGGCATTCTGGGAGAGGTGTTCGTGGGGAGCTTCGTGATGCTGAGACAGAATACTATGTGCAAGATCGGTTTGAGATACACACTGAAACACCTTTTGATGATAAAGAGGGAATTACCAAATTCTCTTTTCTCGAGATATGGCCACACACCGGACGAACGCACCAGATTCGTGTACACTTGAAATACATCAATCACCTTATCGTATCAGACACTCTCTATGCCCCAGATCGTCCAAAAGTGCTCGGATTTGACCGTACAGCACTTCATGCGTCCAGAATCACTCTTATGATGCTCAGTGGCGAGAAAAAGACATTTGAGGCCCCATTTCCTGAAGATTTCAAAAAAGCACTTGCGGAAATAAAGAAAATCTGATAGAGTAAGACCCATGGAAAACACAGTGACACAATTTACTCCGGTAGACGTTGAAGCACGCAAAAACCTTGATATGCATGCGGGTGACACGATTCGTGTCTGGTCTAAGATTCAAGAAAAAGGCAAGACTCGTCTTCAAGCTTTTGAAGGACTTGTATTGTCTCGAAAACACGGTACAGAAGCAGGTGCAACATTTACTGTTCGCAAAATCTCAAACAGTGTTGGTGTAGAACGTATCTTCCCACTCTTCTCTCCAATGATTGATTCTATCGAGATTGTAAAGCGTTCAAAGGTTCGCCGTTCAAAGCTCTACTACATCCGAGACAAAGCAGCAAAAGAAATCCGTCGCAAGATGAAAACAATCTTTGGATTCGGAAACAGTGCAAAAAATGCAACAGAAGAAGCTCCAGCAGAAGAGGTAGAAACTGTATCTCAAGAAGCATAATCTCAAAAAATACCGCATATGCGGTATTTTTTGTTTTCTCGGAAGTTACTTGAATTATTAGACAAAATGTATTACAGTAAGCATGTTCTCATCCTTGCACGGGTGGCGAAATTGGTAGACGCACTACCTTGAGGTGGTAGCGCCCGCAAGGGCATGGAAGTTCAAGTCTTCTCTCGTGCACAAGAAATATTAAAAATTCCTTGATATTTTAATCAAGGAATTTTTTTGTGTAAATTAGTGATAAGGAACTAAATGAAAATAAACTAAGCTCGATTTTTGATTTACCTGTTGAAGCAATATTGTTTTTGATGGAGGGTAATCAAAAAAATAATCCAAATCAATAGCCCATTTTTTCTCTTTGAGGAGAGTACTTAAGAAAGGAATAACTTTTTGAAATCGATTTTTTATTTCTACATCAAGTTGATTGTTGGAAAATAAGTTATCAACACACTCTTCCTCTCCTAGAAAAAGAATGGTTGATAAAAAGGCAACATTTCCACCTTTTGAGGTTAGATCTTTTTTTATTAGAGAAAAGAATATCCTTTCAGAAATATTCTTTTGCTTTTTTTCATCCTCATCCTTTTTTTCAATTTCTTTTTGTTGTAGTTCTTCGGGCATATCCATGTGCAAGTATATAAAAATTTCTAAATATACTATAACATAAATTATAAGATAATCAATATTATTCAAAATAATTGATCAATGAATACAGATAAAAATCTAATATTTAAATCAGAAATAAATTTTTAAAATTTTGTACATAGTGTCATACTACAAGTATGATATTTCTACTAATGCTTTTAATCATACTTCTTATCTTTCTTTGTATCGTGTTGGTTACCATGACGCTTTCTGTGTATGGATGGCTTATTACTTCTGCGCCATTTGTTCCAGTAAAAAATCATGCACTTAAATATATTATTGATGCTCTTGAATTACAAGACACATCTGTCTTGTGTGATTTAGGATCTGGTGAAGGGAAGGTGTTACTCGCTGCGCTTGAAAGTAATCCTCATGTGCATGTGCGAGGATATGAAATTGGTCCAGTTCCAAGAATGTTATCGTTGTTTCGATTACGAAAGTATCGTCATCGTTCGAAAATATACAACCGTGATTTATTTAAAGCAGAGTTGAGTGATGTAACACACATTTTCTTATATTTGTATCCATCAGTGTTACAAAAACTTGAACCAATATTTGATAGTCAGTTGCATCAGGGTGTGCGAGTGGTAACTTGTGATTTTACGTTTCCAAACAAAAAACCTATTTCTGTTATTGATATGCCACATCAAGGAAAATTAGCAAAGAAATTATACGTGTATATTTGGTAATATATAACTATGCTTAATCTTAAAAAATGTATTCCTTGTGAAGAAAAAGTTCCACCACTATCAGGAGAGCAGGTGTACGAGTATCTCACACAGATACCCGGATGGACACTTTCACAAGATGAAAAAAATATTTTTCGAACATACACATTCACCGATTTTATCGGTGCAGTAGATTTCGTGAATCACATCGCTGATATTGCCGAACAAGAAGGGCATCATCCAGACATTGCGATTCATTACAACAACGTTACTTTGACACTGTGGACACATGCAGTTGGGGGACTTTCAGAAAATGATTTCATTTTAGCCGCAAAAATTGATAGTATGAGAATATGAATCTTATATATAGCACTATTGATATCGCGATGGCAGTAATTAGTCTTGCCGGATTTCTGCTCGCATTTTTTATTTATCATAAGAAGAAACAGAAGAAGCGTCTCATTTGTCCGATGCGCTCTGATTGTGAATCAGTGATCAACAGTGAGTATTCAACATGGATGGGTATTCGAATCGAGATACTCGGTATGTCATATTATGCGTACTCATTCATCGCGCATCTCGTACTCGGATATATTCAAGGTGTTCCAGAGTGGGTACATGGCATTGTGGTCGCTGTTTCATTGATCGCAGCACTCTTCTCTCTTTATTTGATTTTCTTACAAGCGTATGTCATCAAGCAGTGGTGTGTATGGTGTCTCTCTTCAGCTTTTCTTACAATATCTCTTTTTTTCTTGGCATTTATTTCTTACGATATTAATTATGTAAGTTTTCTCCTTGAGTATAAAAAAATCATTACAACAGTGCATTTGTTTGGTATGGCTATCGGCGTAGGTGCGGTTACTATTACTGATGTGTTTTTCTTCTCTTTTTTGAAGGATTACAAAATATCAGAACAAGAGTCTGCTGTTATGGATATGCTTTCTCGTGTGGTGTGGGTCGCACTCTTCTTGGTAATTGTGAGTGGTATTGGTTTGTACATTCCTCAGTCAGAGATTTTGAATGCGTCACCAAAATTTATTACCAAGATGATGATTATGGCTATCATTCTTGCTAATGGTATCGTCCTCAATATTTTTGTTGCACCGAAACTGGTGCGCATTTCATTTGGTGAATCACATAATCGTAAACCAGGTGAGTTGCATCATATTCGCAAACTCGCGTTTGCGCTTGGTGCAATATCTATTACTTCATGGTATTACGTTTTTGTACTTGGCGCACTTCGTAAAATCAATACAACTTTTGCAGAAGTATTCGGCATATATCTCATATTCCTTGCTATTGCGATTATTGGAAGTCAGATATTTGATCATTTCTTTATTCGACGTAATCACGAAGAGACACCACAAGTATAGCTATGTTATATACAGGAAAAGGAGATAATGGAACAACGAAACTTTTTACCACACCATCTGGTGTGCGTATTTCAAAGAGCTCACTTGTCACAGAAGCACTCGGAACTGTGGATGAAATCAATGCTTTCATTGGACTTATCAAGGTTGCCGCTGATGTAAAAAATATTTCAATCGGTGATCAAGGTCCAAGAATGTCAAAAGTACTGCATGATGTCCAGCAGAAACTTTTTATTGTTCAAGCAGAAATTGCTGGGTCAGACATGCACATAGAAGAAAGTATGGTTTCTGATATGGGTGACACGATCAACACTATCGAAGGTCTCTTGCCACCTATCACGACCTTTTTCATCTCTGGGGGGACAGAACTTGCTGCTCAGTGTGATATTTGTCGAACAGTGTCTCGCAGAGCAGAGCGTGCAGTTATTCGCGCCTGTGAGGCAGGTGAGTGTGTCGTGTTAGATGCGTCAAAGGCATATCTCAATAGACTTTCTAGTCTTTTGTACGCATTCGCTAGACTTTCTAACCATTTTTCTGGTATAACAGAGGAGCCACCTACCTATCGGTAGGAAGTATGGTGCCTATGGTGTAACGGTTAACACTGGAGTTTGTGGAACTCTCGATTCGGGTTCGATTCCCGATAGGCACCCAACGTTTTTTATCTATATTTCTCAATACTAAAACCAGCTAGCTCTACTGGGGTTTGAATTGGTATACTTATTCCATGGAAAATTTCAATAACATGCTCGTAGGAAAAGGTGTTGAAAAACTAGACCCACAGGTTGTCAAAGAGCATTTTGAGAAAAATACAGCATTAGGTAAGGTTGCGAAAGAAGGAGAACTCGAAAAAACAGAAGACCAGATTCGTTTGATTAACGGTGTTGATACTATGGTTTCTGATGAGTTGCAAAGACTTGGTGTGCCTAAATTAAGAAATCTAGAAAAGGAGCAAGTTCATATTATGCCTCGTAATTATGACACACCTTATTTACCTAAAGGAAAAGGAGGACAATTTAACGCACAAAAACTTGATATTAAATTGCGAACAGGAGAGAAAACTACAAAGGAGGAAATACTTGATTTCGCAAGACACCTCATGGGGAATAATAAGGTTATATTAAAAAATCGTTTTGGTTTTCTTAAGACGTTACTACACGAATCTATTCATCATTCAGGACACTTAAAATCTTACGTAGTAAAATTAAAAGAAAAAGATTATTTTAACCCTTATCGTAGTGGATATAAAATTATAAATAGATTTGATAAAAAAGAACGAATTATTCTAGAAGGATTCAATGAAGGAGTTGTGGAGCGATTAACAAGAGAACTGATCGAAAAAAATAGAGAATATATTGAAAAAAATTTAAAAATAAGTGAACAAGAAAAAAATAATAATATCCAAAAAACACACAGTTACGATTTAAATGTTGATCTAATTAAGGTTTTAACAGAGTCTCTTTCCAAGAAAGAAGAAGTTCCAGAACAACAAGTTTGGGATCGTTTTAAACGAGGTCATTTTACTGGGGAAATGATGCATTTACGGTCAATTGAAAAACTTTACGGAAAAGGGTCACTGAGGGTTTTAGGTGCATTTGGTGATAAGAAAAAGAAAGAGGAAATCATTAGTTATTTTACAACTAGTAGCCCAGAAGAGCGTAAAAAAATGTATGAGGATATGTTTCCATTAGATCAAAAACTACTAGTTATTACTGAAGCGGTTAAACAACTTCAATCTATTATGTTTAGTGCTGCAAATAAGCATTTGTCAGACAACAGCTCTTTAAGAGATTATGTTTTTAAATATTATGAAAATACAGCCAATTTTAAAAAAGAATTATTAAGCTTTTATAAAAACAGAGATTTGAATGATGTTGATCTAAAAGAAGAAATAAAAAACGTTACTGATATGGCTGAAAACAAAACTCTTTTTATAGAAACAATGCAAAGATCGCAAGAAAGAGAAGAATCTTTTAGAAGAAAAGAACAAAGAATAAAACAAAACCCTGTTGCAAGTGAGGAGGAGTTTGAAGCTGGTGCATATAAAGAAGAACTCGAGTCACAAGTCAGTAATGCTGTTTTTTTATTAAGAAAAAAAGGATATAGTACTTTTGAATCTGGATTTAGAAATGGAAGACATCAATATATGGGTATGTATAATAAAAATATAGTAATACCAGAATCTGTCATAGAATATTTTAAAGAAAAATCTTTTGAGATCTCTCTTGTTGAAAAAAAAGATAGAACTACCATTAATTTACTTCCATTAAAAGACGAACCAGTTCTTTTAGAAGAATGGAAAGTTGTATGGAATGATTTTGCAAATAAAATGCCTGATATTGAAAAGATAGCATCCCCAATGGAACTACCTATTCATAGTAATTTTAGAAAAAAACAAGAAGCTATTCGTGATGGTAAAAATGTATATCTAGGTTACAATATTGCCTATGTAGATGGTAAGGTTGTTTCTATGGATGATGGTTCTTTTAAGGAAAGGTATTTTAAAAAATAAAGGGTATATAGATAGTCGTGTCATTTAATCGCTCAAATACAGTTCGTACTTCCTGTACAACTTTACCCAAAAAATAAACTAATAATATTTCTATGTCTTCACCTTTAAAAAATAAAGCCTTTTTATCTCTGTTCCTTACTATCATGATAGATATGCTTGGTATTGGGATTATCATCCCGGTTCTTGCCGTCGTATTTCTTTCTCCTGAAACAACGCTTTTTTCTCATGACGTTTCTTTTGCTACAAGAACACTGTATCTTGGAATACTTACCACACTGTATCCACTCGCACAATTTTTCGGTGCACCAATTATCGGAGCACTTGCGGATAAATTTGGAAGAAAAAAGATGCTCATTTTGTCGCTCATTGGAACATGTATTGGATACATTCTTTTTGCGATTGGTGTCGTGTATGGAAATCTTTGGATTCTTTTTATCTCTAGACTCATTGATGGTTTTACTGGTGGAAATATTTCAGTCGCACAAGCGGCGATTTCTGATATGGCACCTCCGACAGAACGGTTGAAGTATTTTGGATTTATTGGAATGGCATTTGGTTTTGGTTTTATTATCGGACCATTTATTGGAGGTAAACTTGCTGACCCGAATGTTGTTTCTTGGTTTACCAATGCAACACCGTTTATATTTTCTGCAATCTTAACTTTGGTAAATATTATATCTCTACAACTATTTTTTAAAGAAACTTTATTAAAAAAAAGAACTGAAAAAATTACTGTATATACAGGGTTAAAAAATATTTACAAGGCTTTTTCTTTTAAAGAAACAAGAGTTCTTTTTATTGTTGCATTTCTGTTTATGTTTGGCTTTACATTCTTTACGCAATTTTCTCAAGTTTTTTTGATTAAAAAATTCGACTTTACTCAAAGCATGATAGGTAATTATTTTGCCGTTATTGGTATATTAATTGCTGTCATGCAGGGTTTTGTTGGGAGAATTGTTGGAAAAAAATGGCAAGCGCAAGATATTCTACGTTTCGCACCACTAGTTCTTGCATTGGGATTTTTCCTTTTTTCAGCTTCACAAACAGTTATTTTTCTGTATCTCGTAACAGTTCTTATTGTTTTTGGTAATGGTATTACTCAACCAAACTTATTTGTTCTTATTTCAAAGACAGCATCACCTGATGCACAGGGTGAACTTTTTGGTATTAATCAATCAGTCCAATCTTTGGCAGTCATTTTTCCTCCCATCCTTGCGGGTCTGATATCTTCCGTGTGGGTAGGTGCGCCAGTTTTTGTTGCGGGTATGTGTACATTGATTGCATGGATTATTTTTGTTTTGTACTATCGACACGAAAAGGAGTTCCATGCTATTTAATAAAATTTACTTTGTATGACTAAAAAGATACATTCTTTTTCTGAAAAAGTTCTCGACATTGTCCGCAATATTCCAAAAGGGAAAACTATGACATACAAACAGGTCGCGGAAAAAGCAGGAAGTCCGAATGCAGCTCGTGCCGTTGGTTCTATTATGAAGCATAATTATCTCAGAGATGTGCCATGTCACAGGGTAATCCGAAGTGATGGAAGTGTCGGTGAGTATAATCGTGGAGGAGAAGAACAGAAGAGAATCATTTTACAAGAAGAAGGTTTTTTGCAAAAACATGAAAACAAAAAATAGATGCACATGGTGTTTGAAGGATGATATGTATATTGCCTATCATGACACTGAGTGGGGTAGACCACTTCATGACGATCAAAAACTTTTTGAATTTTTGATACTAGAATCATTCCAAGCAGGACTGTCGTGGTGGATCGTACTTCGTAAGCGAGAGAATTTCCGTAAAGCGTTTGCACATTTTGACGCAAAGAAAATTGCAAGATTCGATGAGAAAAAAATTGAGGCACTGATGCAAGATGTGGGTATTGTTCGCAATCGATTAAAAATTGTTTCTGCGATTAATAATGCAAAGGTGTTTTTAAAAATCCAAAAAGAATTCGGTAGTTTTGATGCGTACGTGTGGAGTTTTACAAAAGGGAAAACAATTCGTAACTGTCCGAAAGATATATCAAAACTTACGAACAAAACACCACTTTCTGATCAGATGAGTAAAGACATGGGCAAGCGGGGATTTACATTTCGTGGTTCAACCATTTGTTATGCATTTATGCAGGCTGTGGGTATTGTGGATGATCATGTGAGTACGTGCTTCCGCGCCAAAAAGAAATAAATATAAGTGCTATATCCTATCGGATTTGGTATACTACAAAGGTTATAGATTAATTAATTTTCATTATATGCAATATTTGTACTTAGTTGGTATTATTTTACTCGCAGGAATAGTAAGTGGTGGTCTCGGAATACTTTGGTATTCAAAAGTCCTTTTTGGTAATCAGTGGATGAGAGCAATGGGTGATCGTGCTCCAAAGGTTATGGACAAAAAACGTATGGCAGTATCAATGCTCTACGGACTTATCTTCGACATGATTACTGCATTTGCATTGTTGTATCTCGCAGGAGTATTCGGTGTCCCATTGATACTTCTTGTGGCTACTGCATGGATCGCATTCATTATCCCAACAGAGTTTTCAAGTACAATGTACGAAAAAAGATCTTGGACATTATTCAGTCTCACTGTTGGATATAGACTTATATCACTTCTCGGTATCACTGCAACATTCCTACTTCTCTAAAAAATACAACAAAAAAACCGCACGAGTGCGGTTTTTTTGTTGTATGTAGGATATGGTAGTATTGTCTTATATGAAAAATTTTATTACAGAATTCAAAACATTTGCAGTGCGAGGAAATGTGTTTGATCTTGCAATCGGAGTTATTATAGGAGGTGCTTTTGGCAAGATAGTTTCTTCTCTTGTTGCAGATATTATTATGCCACCAATAGGATATATTCTTGGAGGTATGCGATTTACTGATATTGTATGGACATTGAAACCAGAAGGTTTTGATGGCCAAGGTGTCGTTCAACCAGCCGTCGTCATGCAGGTAGGATTATTCCTACAATCTTTGATTGATTTTGCCATTGTTGCATTGGTTATCTTCCTTGCAGTAAAAGCAGTCAATCGATTCAAGAGACAAGAATCAGTTCCTTCAGAACCTACACCGTCAAAAGAGGTGATATTGTTGACTGAAATACGTGATGCGTTGAAACGGTAAGATTGCTAAAATGTATTATTTATGGTTTACTCTTGAAAGAAAATATACACATAATGTAAATGGAAAAATCAGAGAAAGTACATCATCAAGCAGAAATTGATATTAATGGAGAAAGAAAAAAATTTCAACAAGAAGAAGAATTCAGGATTAATATCATTAAAGATAATTTAAAAAAAACCGGTGACGGTAAGGATGTTGTATACGAAGACGATGAAGAAGATTAACACAAAAGTCCGTCTTGTTTTACAAGACGGACTTTTTTTATATTTTTTGGTACAATAATGCACATTATGACATCATTTTTTCTTAATATTATTAGATTTGTCAGAGCACTCCGTACTGCGTCAAAGGACTCAGACTTTCGAGGAATGATGCAATTTTTGGTCGTATTGCTCTTATCTGGAAGTTTGTTCTATCACTTTATAGAAAAGTGGCCATATTTGGACGCTCTGTATTACAGTGTGATGACGCTCGCAACTGTAGGAAGTGCGACAATCGAACCAATCACTATTGTAGGAAGATTGTTTACTATCTTGTACGTATTTGTTGGTGTTGGTGTGATGCTCACGTTCATTACCGCATTTAGTTCACACGCACGAAGTGAGAATTCACTCGATAATAATATTTTTATTGATAGTGTCAAAAAGACCAAAGATGTGTTGGGAATCGGTCAAAAAGAAGAGTAATTATAGATTGAACAGTTCTCCAAGAAGTTTTGACCAGGTGTCGTGAAGGTAGGTTACAATAAGAAAACCTGGCACAAACAAGATACTCAATATAATAAAGAGGAAGACTTTTCCCACAATTTCGATGTATTTGACCACGTCCATATACTCACACTGTACTCATTTTTGAGTGTTTGGCAAATTTTTACTAAAATCCTTTCCAGTCTGAAAATGTTGCACGTTGTATTTTACTTGGGTACA
>JADLDV010000030.1 GCA_020846455.1 Candidatus Nomurabacteria bacterium | reverse complement strand
TAGATTGGTGATATAAGTAAAACAACATCATTGCAAACAAACAAAAAATACCATATAATCAGGAAGTCGTTTACATAATAATAACGTTCTGCGGGTATGGTTTAGTGGTAGAATACGTCCTTGCCAAGGATGAGACGGGAGTTCGATTCTCCCTACCCGCACAAAAAGGCCATGAGCCACGACTTATTCAAAAATACAGAGATTCCTCACTATGTAGAGAAAACAGTCAACTTGCTTGAAAATGCTGGTTTTGAAGCATATCTTGTTGGTGGATGTGTTCGTGATCTAATCCTGAATAACACGCCAAAAGATTGGGATATCACAACTAATGCAACACCTGAACAAATTGTTGCTCTTTTTCCAAAAACTGTCTATGAAAACAATTTTGGTACAGTTGCGGTGGTATGGGAACATGAGGAAGAAAACGAGAAATCAGACATTGTAGAAATAACTCCATTTCGAACAGAAGGGAAGTATACAGATAACAGACACCCAGATAGTGTTGTTTTTACAAAAAATATATCAGAAGATTTAAAAAGACGTGACTTTACCGTAAATGCCATGGCGTATCGGTCAAAAACAGGGGAACTTGTCGATCTATTCGATGGTATCAAGGACATAAAAGACAAGATTATCCGAGCGGTGGGGAATCCTGATGAACGATTCCAAGAAGATGCACTTCGCATGCTCCGTGCTATACGGTTTTCCACAGTTCTTGGCTTCACCATTGCGCAAGAAACACTTGAGGCAGTTTTCCACAACCACGACCTTTTAGAGCATGTGTCGAAGGAACGGATTCGAGATGAGTTCATTAAGATAATTGAGAGCACTAACCCAAGTCTCGGCATCATCCTTCTCGAAAAAACAAAACTCCTCTCACACATTATTCCAGAACTCCGAGAGGGAATCGGATGTGAACAGGGCGGGGCACACAAGTATGCCGTATTCGAACATTTACTCGGAGCACTTGATCATGCTGCAAAAAAAGGATTTAGTACCGAATTACGACTTGCCGCACTCTTTCATGACATAGGAAAGCCCCGCACTCGTCGTCCTGGTATCAAGAAAGCGTATACATTCTATGGACATGAAGTTGTCGGAGCACATATGACCAAAAAGATACTTGAACGACTTCGTTTCAAGAAAGATATGAGTGAATTGATCGTGCAACTCGTCAGAAGTCATATGTTCTTCTCTGATACTGAGCAGATCACCCTTTCTGCTGTTCGGAGAATCATCACCAATGTCGGCAAAGAACATATATGGGAACTCATGGATATTCGAGAATGTGACCGTGTGGGTATGAATAAGACTGAAGCACCATACAGACTGCGCAAATACCACGCCATGATTGAGGAATGTCTTCGTGACCCGATATCTGTAAAACAACTTGCTATTGATGGTTCATATCTTATGCATACACTTGGTATCAATGCTGGACCTCGTATGGGATGGATTTTGAATGCACTACTCGAAGAAGTACTCGATGATCCAAGTAAGAACACTGTTGAAATACTTTCTATACGAGTAAAAGAATTGGAACTGCTCAATGATAAAGAATTAAAAGAGTTAGGGGAGAAGGCTAAAGAAAAAAAAGAAGAAGTCGAACAAGAAGAGGTTGTAAAATTGCACAAAAAACACGGTGTTACTAAGTAATTTTAAAACTATTTTTGATATCGCTCGATAACAAAAACCTTTTAAATCAAAAGGTTTTTGTTATTTATGGTTAAATAAAAAAACCAACACGATTAAACGTTGGTTTTATGTTGTAAGCGATTTGTACAATTAAGGTTCGCTTATTTTCCTTTAATGTTTTTTAGTTTTAATTCCCAGAACTGCAAGATCATTTGATCCACAATCTTCAAGGTCTTTCATTAACTTTTTTTTGTAATCTCAGTCAATTTGAAACCTAATGCCTCCGTAATCCTTGCAACTTGGTGTAAATCGCAAGCGCACATGGAAATGGAATTGTATTTTTTAGCAAGAGTATTCTTTCTGTTTTCAAATACTCCTAAAGCAACTACGTTAAACGCTTTTCTTGTTTTCACAAACGGACCTATCATACTTCGAATTTCGTCCAAATCTGGACTTTTTTCCATCAAGGAAAAAAATAGGTCGATTAATTCTTTTTGAAATTTCATATCTTTTATTTTTAAATGAACATTTTTTCTGTTTCGTCCTTTTGGACTCATCAGTCGGAACAACACATTCCGATACAGTGGGAGATTTTACGATGAGGCTCTCCCGTTTCTTTTTTTTTATAAATAGTCTTTATCACCTCGCATTACGGCTATATAATGTTCCCCATCACCTGATTGGCATTTTGAATTTTCATATCGTTTACGTATGAACGATTCAATATCTTTTGATATATGAAATCCAGTGATTAGACTTGCGTTTGCAAGTACTTTGTGGGAACAAAAGCAACCCTGTGTATGTTCGTTCGGCTTTACTCTATTTATATATTGAACACAAAGTTCTTCAAATAACTCTTGGGATGTTATTAGTTGAATTAATCCCCTGGATGCAGCGTTTGGAAGAAAACCTTTCTCTAAAGCTTGCAAAGTCTCTGTTGTGGTAAGAAATACATTAATTGCAGTTGAATAATTCATATGTTCTCACCCCTGCCTTGAGGATTTATATTGGTATCTGGCACACCGATTTTTTGAATGAACTTATTTATCTGAACATAGTGTAGCATCTTTGTCTAGATATGTCAATAGTACTTCAACTAAAATTCAGATATTATCCACATATATATTGATACATATATCTATAAAACTGTTGATGTATGTTCAACAACATGATAGAATATATGCATGTTAGAACAATATTTAACTCAACTGGGCTTTGGTGAAAAGGAAATCGCTGTATATGTATGCGTGGTGGAACACGGGAAATTATCAGCTGCTGCAGTATCGAGAATCACCAAAATCAACCGTACTACGGTATACAGTGTTTCAAAAGAGCTTATAAAGAAAGGGGTTATTCAGGAAGATCTCGGTGGAACAAATCGATATTACACTGCCCTACCAATCGAAGAATTGCGTGAATTGTATAAAAAAGAGGAAGCAGAACTTATGAAAAAGAAGTCTGTGATTGAAGAAACCATTGCCGAATTACAAGCTTTACCAAAGTCAAAGCAGTACTCTGTACCCAAAATACGTTTTATCGACGAAATACACCTTAAAGATTTTCTGTTTAAACAATTACCTATATGGATAGAAAGTGCAAAAAAGACTGATACAAATTGGTGGGGATTTCAAGATGCATCATTTATAGAGGCGTATCCAGAGTGGTTTGAATATCACTGGAAAATATTCCCACAAGACTATGGGACAAGACTCTTTACCAACAAAAAACAACCTGAAAAATCTTTTGCTGAGAAAATAGGTGATTTAGAGCGAAGACAAATTAAATATTGGGACAAATCGATAGATTTTACTGCGACACACGCAGTACTCGGAGATTATGTGTTCTTTTGTGTCACCAGTCAGAAACCACATTATCTCGTAGAAACACATGATGCTGTTATGGCAGAAAACCTGAGGCAAATGTTCAAAGGGATGTGGGAGAAGGTATAAATAAAAACACCTTAATAGAAGGTGTTTTTATCAGATCAATTAATTTTGTCCTCGGTGATATGGAAGATCATTCTCTTTGCTATACAATTCTTTATATTTTTCAAACTCAACATCTTTTATATACCATTTGCCATCTTTATATGTAATAAAATTCTCATCCATTATCCCAGTTTCTTTTTTTATTTTTGCTCTTTCTTCTTCAAAATCAAAAGATGGTGCTGGCGATATGTTTTCCATATCTCCAGGAAAATTCATTGGGATTTGATTATTTGGTGTTTGTTCATGACGAATCCTCATACATCAAGTATACTATCGCTCTCACAGAAGCACAATCTGATATACTACCAACTATATGGAAAAGATACATCTACCAGAACAAAGCAAAGAAAAACCATTGATGAATTATCAACAAGAAGTCACGACATTTCTTGGAGAAGGGGATTTAAAAGAACTTGTCGGCAAGCAGAGTATTGAACAAACTATTCATGATGCACAAAAAAGAGAAGCAACACTGAAGGAATCGCTCACAATAAAAACATCAGAGAGCAAGGAAGTATCTTATGATAAGTACAAAAAGGCTTTTTCTATTGATGGCAAAAAGGTAACAGTAGGGGAAATTGTCGCGAGTAGACACTTCGGAACCACAATCACACTCCCGGAAAATATTGAACAAACATTGGAAGGAAGAAAGCTAAAAGAAATATACACCAAGCATCTTCTTCAAGATCACCTCACAAGTACACTTAATAAGACACTCGCTGAAAAACTTACAGAAAAAGAACAAAAGAAAGACGCACTGAAAAGTAAAGCGTATAGTGAAATTGCGAAACGTGAAGGTGTGAAGGCTGAACAACTCGGTGTTATTGCTGAATACATGATGAAGGGAATAGGGGAAATGATCGCAATCGATAGACCAGATCTCAATATTGAAATACTCCCTGCAAATGCACACCAAGATGTGGAAGAAAAAATTGACTTCACGGTAGTAACCAAACAAAAAAGTCGAGGTGTTGGTGTTGAATCAAAAGAAGGAGAATACGAAGAAAAAACATTTGGTATCCAGTTCACGATTAATACTGCAAAAGAAGCATTCAAAGTAGACCAGATTGCAAAAGCAAAGGAACGTGGACTTGCAGTAGATGATGTACTCTATGTCTCTATGGATAAGAACATGCTCAGTCAAGCAATGTATACATGGAAAGAAACAGGGAAGAGTATCAAAGGTCCGTGGGAACATCTTCCAAAAGCAACAAAAGAGAAAACGATTACCATGCTGTTCCAACAGATTCTGTCAGAAGAAGAACAGAAGAGTATTTTGAAATCTTTGGATCTACTTGAAAAATAATACGCGCATTATTTCATCTCAATTTCAATAGGACAATGATCAGAGCCGAGTATCTCGCCGTGAATAACAGCGGAAGAAACTTTTGACACAAGATCGGAAGAAACAAAGAAATAATCTATCCGCCAGCCGACATTTCTTTCTCTCGCACGAGTCTTTTGATCCCAGTATGTATATGCATCTATTTTTCTCGGGTGTAGATGTCTGAAGGTATCAACATACCCATGATCGACAACTTCATCGAGCCATGCACGTTCTTCTGGGAGAAACCCAGTATTCTTCTCATTTTCTTTTGGACGAGCGAGATCAATTTCGGTATGTGCGGTATTCACATCACCACAGAACACTATTTTTTTACCGAGTTTGCGTAGTGTATCAATATGCGCAAGAAATGCATCATAAAATGCCAGTTTGTACGCGAGTCGTTCTGCACCACCGCCGCCGTTGGGGAAGTACAGATTTATCAACACCAATCCTCCGTATATATCATCAAAATGTAATTCAATCATGCGACCTTCTTGATCAAGGTGGGGTATATCAAAACCATACACGACCTTTGATGGTTCATGTTGAGAATAAATAGCTACACCACTATACCCCTTGCGTCCTTTTGAAGAATTGAAGTACGAAAAATATCCAGAAGGTGTACGTACTTCGTCTGGCAATTCTTGTGCTTCACATTTTATTTCTTGTAAACAAAAAAAATCTGGTTGTTCTTTTAAGAAAAAATCCCATGCACCCTTTTTGTAGCGTGCTCGAAGTCCGTTAATGTTCCAAGAAATCATTCTCATATGCAGGAAGTATACCAGAATACGATTCAAGTGTGTGATTTTGACAAAATAATCGTTTTATGAGAATCTATACCCAGACTAAATATTAACCTAAATACTGTTCTTATGGAAACAAAACTTAATACTCCTAATTTCTCTCGCGGAGAAATGAAAAAACAAGATTATGCTGATGTTCTGACGCACATAAACCAAACCTTTAAAACAGTGGTTGGAAAGAAACTCACACCCCAATCTTTTTCAAATATTGAACATGGTTTGTATAAAGAAAAAGCCACGGGTCACAAGAATATATCACACGAAAAACTTGATTTTAAAAAAGAAGAAGTAGTCACAATTATTCTTTGTTCTGATCCTGGTATGTCCGGAGCAATGAACACACACATGAGCGCTCTTAATCTGATGAAAGCCCGAGGAAAAGGATACGTTCAAAAAATCTATGGGAAATTCCAAAAAGAAACCCCTGGAGAATCTAAGTTTGTTCATATTGGTGATATGGTTGTTGGTGTATACCCAGATACCTCTACTGCTATAAATAGCACGGAAGATAAAAAAGAAGTAAAGATTAACGAAGAACAGTTTGCATAAAATACAAAGTAAAAGCCCCGTTACGTAACGGGGCTTTTTTATTTCTGAAGAATCATAACTCTCACAAGCTCATCTTGAAGACTATCAATCGGCACCAATGTCTCAGAAATGATTGATGTGTCTGGATACAGGCCGTGATGTTCTTCTTTGGTGAAAAATGTATACGACACACCATCGCGTTCAAATGTATTCGTATCAGAAGATTTTGGATACCATGTCAGATACTTTTGTGTTTCCTTTGCAAGCTGAACAGAGAGAATATATCCACCAGGTTTCAACACACGAGAAACTTCTTGCGCGTAGGTAGCAAAATCTTGCTGCAATAAATGTTGCGCCAATCCAATATCAATCACTGCATCAAAACTCTCGTTTGCAAAAGGGATATCAAGTACACTTGCAGTCATCGCGCGAGCACTCTTTTCTATGTGGCGATTTTTTATTTCTTCATTTACTTTTAAAACAATATCTTCAATCACATCAATTCCAATAACACGGAAACCTCGATCAACCAAAAGTGGAACCATTTTTCCGCGACCAATTCCTACATCGAGCATGAATGCTTGCGGAGCAAGTTCTTTTAAAAGCGGTGTGATGTATTCAAAAAAGGTTTGCGTACTCCACAAGTCTGTCCCTGTTTTGTACGCTTGAGCAAAGTATGCTTTTTGTGCGTCATGCATATGAGATAAGTATATCATGCTTTACTTTTTTGTGGTGGAGTACTATACTCGATAACAGAAATTCATCTTAAATTATACCTCATGGAAACTGCTCTTTTTCAAAATGTAAACACTGTTGTGTTTTATGTATTAATTTTAGTTTGTGTGTTTTGCTGGCTTTTCAAAAAAGAAATCTTACTCATGATTAGTCGCATTGCAATTAGACATGCCAACCGCTTGGTTTATTTCTTTTATTCTAGAATGAGAGATATGATTTTAGATTCTGTGTTTTTTAAAAACAAAACAAGACTAATAATGTTATTTATTATATTGTTATTTTTTAAAACAGAAACAGCTATTGGATTTTACTGGTTTCCCATTACTCTTGTTACTGGAATGTTTCTAGGGGCAATTATTGCAACCAGAGACACTGATGGCACTGGCTATACTACAAAATATGTCGTACCCGATATCGTATATACCATTTCATCAATATGCATAAGTATTGGTATGTTTTTGTTTTTTTATAAAAACAACCTTATATGTGGATCTACGCTGAATATAATAATAACAATGTTGGCTTACACAGCAGTGACAGAAAGAAGTTTGTTTTTAGGAAAACACGCGTTGGTTTATCAAGGACTGTACATGATGTCAGGAGAAAATGACAGAATTAAAAGTCATTTACGGTAATCTTTTGATTACAAAACAAAGCCCCTTACTTTAAAAGAAGGGGCTTTTTTATTTTTTACTATGAAATTTCTTGTGTACCTCGAGAAGTTGTTTGTCTGTCACGTGTGTATATATCTGAGTTGTAGCAATATTGGCATGACCAAGCATCATTTGTACACTACGAATATCTGCACCATTTGAAAGTAAGTTTGTTGCAAATGAGTGACGGATAACGTGAGGGGTCACTTTCTTTGAGATTCCAGCCTTGATCGCGTACTGACTCACAATGCGCTCTATAGAACGAGGAGTCAGTCGTGCGTCTTTTGTTTTATTGTGTGACTCTGTAGTAAACAATGGCTCAGTCATGTCTTTTCTTGATTTTAAATATTCACGAATTGCATTTTTTGCATCATTAGAAAGAAAAACTACTCGCACTTTTTCACCTTTACCTCGAATAGAGAACTCGTCTTTTGATAAATCAAGGTCACGATTGAGTGAACACAACTCAGACAAGCGAAGACCTGTCGAAAAAAAGAGTTCGAACAAGGCTTTATCTCGAAGACCTTTTAGTGTGGCACTGTCTGGTGCCTTCATCAATCGAGTGAGCTCATCTGTGGTAATAAGATCAAGGCTCCGTTCTTTGATCTTTGCCAAATCAATCCGATCAGGGGAAAGGGAAGTAACTCCACGTTTCATGAGATATTTAAGAAACGACCGAAGTGCTATAAGATGATAATTTTGCGTGTTTTTCTTGAGAGTACTTGCAGATTGTCCGCGAATTTTCATCCCAGGAGCACGATTGAGTGTCAGGCGAAATTCTCGCACAATATCATCTGTAATCTGTTTTGGTGTTTGAATGTTTGCAAAAGAAAGAAACCGAGCAAGATATCGGTCATAATTCTCAACTGTTTTGAGACTATTACCTTTTTCTATTTCAACATGTTCGAGAAACTCTCTTTTTAGTCGTTCAAGTTCTGTTATTGCCATATAGTATATATAGTATAACAGAAATATTGTGCGACATACGCAAACATACCGCTTTTGAGCAATTTCCGCCTATTAATAGGTATGGGGTTGCATTTTTTATCAAGATATGGTAGTATATATACATAAACAGTTTTATATATATTTACAATGCTTACCACAAAGAAAAAACAAACAGTTATAAAAAAGGCCCAAGTACATGAAAAAGATACTGGTTCTTCAAAAGTGCAAATTGCAGTAATATCAACACGTATCGATGAACTTGCAGCACACCTCAAAAAGCACAAGAAAGATGATCACTCACGACGAGGACTCATCAAAATGGTTGCAAATCGACGCGCTCACATGAAATACCTCGAACGTACAGACAAAGCACAACTAGAAGAAGTGAAGAAGCTTGTAAAAATTGGCTAATCACTCACACACAAAACAACACCGCATTTCTGCGGTGTTGTTTTGTGATATACTGATAGTGTACGTATATACATTTTTATATCAATCAAGAAGATATTTTCTCTACGTACACACTTTTTATTATTTAGATTA
>JADLDV010000029.1 GCA_020846455.1 Candidatus Nomurabacteria bacterium | reverse complement strand
CCCAACGTCCATTTGTATTAATATTTCCTGTCTGAACCATATTACCAGATAAAGAATAATTACCTGTTTGATCAAAATTTCCAGATAAAGAATAATTACCTGTTTGAGATTGATTTCCATCTTGAGAACTATTTCCAACAATATTCAATTGAGCATTGTCTGTCGTATCACCTAAAGTCATAGTTGCACCAGGTCCTTGCATAGTATAGTTTCCTATCTGTGTTGTGTTACCTGTCTGTGTTGTGTTACCTACATGGGTCATATTACCGATAAGAGCTTGTCCCCCATTCACACCAAGAACACCTTCGACACGAGTTGTTCCGTCAACAGCAAGACCAAAACCTTTCTTTGCACCATTGAGTTCTCCAACTACATGAAAAATATCATTAGCTCCAAGAAATAGACTTGCAGGAGGCACAACAGTATTGTCCAAAAGAGGCACAACAGCATTGTTCAACGCACTAAGTTCACCACGAACACGAACGCCACCATCTGCTCGAATTGCAATACCTTTTTGATTAGTTGTACCTGTTCCTGCTTGAAACAAATCATCTGTACCAAATGAATTTGTTGGTACAGCAGTTGTTCCTGCAACGCCATAGTGTCTAAATTTTGCACCATTAACATATGTATCACCATCTTTTGTCACAAACAAACCAGTTAACGGTATTGCGTTACCAAAAATATTATACATTTTTGCTGCCTGGAAAATATTTTCTGTAGAATTGTCTGCAACAGGACGATTTACTTGAAAACTACTTACTGTAGTTTTCACCAAAGGAGATTGTACCCAATCATTACCATCACTACGAAGGATCTTGTCTGCAGGAGTTGCTGCTGGAAGAAACTCGCCAGCACTACCATCACCATAGTAATTCACTTGCGCAATACCATCAGGACTGTTTTGAATATCCCAACCTGAACTACCGTTGAAATTAAAATTAATGCCTTTAAAATTATTTCCTGCACCAACATTGATACCGTCTTTTTGAACAGTAAGTTTATTTACACCAACACTTACAATTCCACCATTGTTTGTTGCAGTGATATTATCACCTACGAAGTTCACAGCGAGTGGTGCAGCAGAAACTTGAATACCATCTTTTTGAATAGCAGTTGGATTTGTAGGTGCGACATTTATCTTGACAACACCACCCACATTTTGAGCGGTAATATTGTTACCAGTGAAATCAAGCGCAAGTGGTGCAGCAGAAACTTGAATACCATCTTTACGTATAGCGGTCGGAGTCGCAGGTGCAACAGAAATCGAAACACTATTACCTGACGGAGTAGTCGTGATATTTGAACCAAGGAAGTTCAACGTAGTCGCAGGCGCAAGTACAGGCACACCATCTTTTCTCACAACCACACCAGAAGTACCACCTGTTGCAGTTGATGAAACAACAGGATTTAGAGGATCAGTGTTATCTACTGTCACGTTTGTACCAGCAACTACTGACTGTATACCACCACCTGTACCACCTGTTGGCCACGAAGTAATACAATTAGTGTCTCTACCACTTGCTGTACCATTATTGAAACAGTAACTCTTTGCAGATATAACACCGAGAGATTTTATATAGTTTGCAAACAAACTAAACACAGCAAGATCACCAACCTTGATCTGATAAAAAGGTCCAACATTTACCGGCGCACTCACATTATCTCCTGGAGGAGCAGTCGTTGGTCCTACCCACGTAGCAGCATGTATAGAAAATGGACTAGAGAGTATACCTAGCGTGATGATAAAGAGTGCGATGTTTTTAATAATTGTTTTCATGGTGTGTTTAATAATTGATGATAATAGTTATGTGATAAAATGATACCTATTTCCTTAAAACTCAAAGAAAAGGAATTTTCTTTTTGTTTTTGGCGGAGGAGGATTACCTTTACATTCATCGAGAACGTTTACTGTTAGTGTGTCAGCAGTAACGCCTTCATCATTCCCGCATTTAATAGTGTATGTGTAGACGCCGATTGCGGGTGGAGTGATTGTTGTATTACCTGGAGATGTTGTAGGAATAATTCCCATAAAATCTGTATCACAGAAATCAGCATTTCCAATAGTCCAAGTAAAGTTAATAGGATTAGGAAATTCCACACAAGATGGACCACTAATTTCAACAAGAGGAAGATCTGTGTTTACAAAACGTGCAATCTTAATAATATTACTTTGAATTGTTTCGACCACTCCACCATTTGCTGGATTTGGCCACTTACAATCAATACTATAACCAGTCACAGTAAATGGAACAAAAACGTTAGGTTGACCTGATGGCGGATTTGAGATATTGCCAGTAAATGGTGAGCTGGTAGTGACTATTTGACCTTGATCATCATAGGTATACGCTTGACAGCTTGTGAAGTTCAGATTCGAACTAAGATTTGTCACACCATTTTCATCTACCGCATACCATGTGAGATCTACGTAATAAGGTGCAGGCACGGTGAGTGTATTCGCGTCAATCATGAGACTCGGCTTAGGTGTTGGAGTTTTTGCTACTACAACATACTTACTAGGTTTCATATCAATCCATCCAATAACACCATCGCCATCATTCTGAGAAGAACCCCAGGCCCATTCTGTAAAAACAGAAGCGCGTCCAATAATTGATGGTGCTACAGTATACCCAATACCATCGTATGTATTTTGATCATACGTAAGAACACCTGAATTAAATCTATCTATTGTATACCTAAACGCAATACAACCAGACCATCCACCAGAAATAATGTTTGATTGATTACCAGAAAGAGCTCGAGCAAATCCAGAAATACCGCCTGTTGCAAAATCTATTTCCGCACCTCGCCCACACACCGAAACATCAGAAGAGTTAAAACTAATCCATCCGATATTTGGAGCCCATGCATATCCAGACAAAGCACCTGTGGGAATAGCAGGATTAAAATTACCAGCACCTAACTCTTGTCCAGGAGTAACAATAACTCCGTATGTACTTGATGCACAATTTGATCCGTCAGTAATACAACTAAAACTAATCCATCCGATAGTATCTGACCAACCCCAACCATTTATTGCACCATCAGGAGTAGCATTGATTGAAGGGTTTTGTGCAGAAACAGTAGAAATACCAAAAAAGAACATCATGCTGAGAAGAGCAGAGAATGTTATTTTTTTCAAGATATTGTTACAGTTTCTTTTCATACGAGATGATTATCTTGCTTGTTGTAGATTGTTAAGGATTTCTTGTTTTTGTGCGTCTGTATATTCAACACTTGGTGACTGCTTAGACATCTCTTCAAGCTGTTTCACTACCGCTTGTTGTTGTACAGGTGTAAGCTTTGGAGCTTCTGCTTGTTGTTGCACAAGATTGTTTATGATTTCTTCTTTTTGTGCAGGGGTCAACTCACGAGGATTGTTGTTTTGCACGGGAACATATTTTTTGTATAACCAAATAGCAAGCACGACGACAATAATTAATACAACAAGAGAAATGACAAGTTTCACTGCAGGGTGATGAATCATTGATGATGGGTTTTTTTGCATGGTGTCCATGAGATTTTTATAATGAAAGTACTATTTATAATGTTACGTATATAATTGTACATGTTTTTTTTCATCTCGTATATCATAAAGGACAAAGACTGTGGAAAACTATTTCTCAAGGACAAATTATTTTTATCAGAAAAATATCTTTAGCACGAAAAACATCTCCTACTATGTACAAATACATAGTTGTCTTGTGGGGTATGTCTGTGGTATAGTTACATACGTACAAGTCCTCGTTCTCGTGGACTTTTTTTAATAAAATTGAATAATATAAGGGTTTTTCACAAGAACAACCCTTCTAAAATACACATGTTAGACATAAAAACACTTAAATCAGCCCTATTACAACTCGAGGATGAAAAGAAAATTCCTCAAGCAAAAATCATCGAAGCAATCGAACAGGCCCTTGCTGCTGCCTATAAAAAGGAATACGGAAAGAAAGGACAAATCGTTCGTGCACAATTTAACCTCGATACCGGTACAACTGAATTTTCTCAAATAAAGATTGTTGTCGACGAATCTACTGTCCGCATGCCAGAACCAGGAGAGGAAGAATTGACCGAAACTGAAGAAGAGACAGAGTTCGATCCAAATGATGAACGTCCTCGTTTCAATGCAGAACACCATATTCTTATAGAAGATGCTCAGAAAATCAAAAAAGACGTTATTCTCGGCGAAGAAATCATTTTTCCACTAGAATCAAAGGATGATTTCGGACGTATTGCAGCCCAAACAGCAAAACAAGTCATTATTCAACGTATCCGAGAAGCAGAACGTGGCGCAGTAGTCAGTGAATATGGGGCAAAAGAAGGAGAAATCGTTAGTGGATATGTTCAAAAAGTAGAACGTGGCACTATTTTTGTTGATTTCAACCGTGCTGTTGGTATTCTTCCGTACGAAGAGCAAATTCCAGGAGAACAATATAAACGTGGTGATCGTATCCGGGCATATATGTTTTCTATTGAAGAATCTCCTCGATCAGTCACGCTTCGACTTTCACGTGCACATCCAAAATTTCTCCAAAAACTCTTTGAAATGGAAGCTCCAGAAATCGCGAGTGGTATGGTAGAGATCAAAAACATCGCCCGTGAACCAGGTTCTCGTTCAAAAATAGCTGTATTTTCAAACGATGAACACGTTGACCCTGTCGGATCATGTGTCGGACAAAAAGGTGTACGTGTAAATACCATTACAAATGAACTCTCTGGTGAAAAAATAGACATTATTCCTTGGTCTCACGACGTCGCAACATACGTCACAAACGCACTTTCTCCTGCACGTAAGATTCTCGACCTTACAATCGACCAAGAAGAACACAAAGCAACCGTAAATGTAGCAGATGATCAACTTTCTCTTGCAATCGGTAAAGGTGGTCAAAATGTTCGCCTTGCAGCAAAACTTACTGGATGGAAAATAGATATTAAAGGTGTTGGAGGTGAAACGCTCGAAGGAGTATATGATGGCGAAACGACAGAAGAAGGTTTCGTATCACTCAAAGACCTAAAAAAAGAAGATCAGTCTGAAGAAACAGCACAAGTATATGAAGAAATGGCTCCTATTGTAGATGAAGAAGTTGCTGTTTCACCAGAAAGTAGTGACAGTGAAACTGTGTAATTTATTAGCTATTATTTATACTTTTTATGGCACATATAGACATCACACCATCAAAAACCATGGCAAATCTGCTTCATGTCCTTCCTCCATACGCAGACAAAGAAGCAGGGGTTATCAATGCAATTATTGAAATAAATTCACATTCGATCAATAAATACGAACTTATTACAGAAACAGGACATCTCAAACTTGACCGAGTCGGATACTCATCACTATCATATCCTTTTGCCTACGGAGCAATTCCTGGCACATGGGATCAAGATGGCGACCCGCTTGATGTAGAAATTGTTCACGTTACGGAACCGCTTATTCCAGGATCGTTGGTAGAAGCACGTATTATTGGAATTATGAAATTCAATGACGGAGGTGAAGTAGATGACAAAGTAATCGCAGTGCTTAATGATGACAAGCGTGTCGCACACATCAAAACACTCGCAGATCTCGGTGAATATTTCCAAAAAGAAACAACATATTACTGGGAACATTACAAAGACCTCAAGAAACCAGGGACATGTACAGTTGATGGATTCTTTGATACAGCAGAATCAATGCGCATTATTGATGAATGTACAGAACGGTATCAAAAAGAATACGCGCCGAAACTCGGATAAACTCTTATCCACTCAAAAAACACTCCTTTATGGAGTGTTTTTTGCTATACTGTATGTGATTGGCCAAAACGAGTGTGCTAATCAGTCGAATTACAAAAATTCTTACATTACCTAAAACACATTATGAACAAAAAACACATTATTATTGCATCAGTACTGGTCGGTATTACCTTTGTTACTGCACAAGCACGAGCAGAAGAAACCGTTTCTGAAAAAACAAAAACATCAACAAGACTAGAAAATGTAGAAGATCGAGCAGGTGTTCGTGAAACAAAGATAGATGACAGAATTCAAAAAATTGACGCACATCTTGATGACAAGAAAACAAAAATCCAAACAAGCGGCGCTCTATTAAAAGAAAAAATGCCAGAAAAATCTCTTGAAATAGATGAAAAAATGGACGAAAGAACTGATCGAATGGAAGACCGTGCAGACGATCGCAAAGATCAACTAGAAGAAAAGAAGGTGCGAATAGAAGATCGGCTTGAGAAAAAACTCGTAAATATTACTGTTCGACGAGCAGCAATACTCAGTGCTACCTGGAACCGTCTCGACAAACTCGCAACACGTATCGACTCTCGTATTGAGAAAAATACTGCTATAAATGTTGATACCAGTACCGCAAAAGGATATGTTGCTGAAGCACGACTAGCACTCACTGCAGCACAAGAAACACTCAAAAGTGTCTCAATCGAAAGTGCAAAAGCAGATATTATCGTCGCATTCGAATCAACAAAAATGAACCTCAAAAAAGCACACACAAAACTCAATGAAGCAGTACAATCACTGAAAACAGCAAAAAGTGCTATCACTACTGAGACAAAAACTGATACAAAGACGGCAGAATAATTTATTCAATTAATTTTTATATCATTATGAATGAAAACAACATGGGTATCAACGATATGTCAGCTCCACGAGCAGAAAAATCACATGGAGCACTTATTGGCTCTATCGTTATCGTGATTTTACTCGCAGTTGCAGGGTTTTACTACTGGAATACAACAATGAAGTCTATTAGCATGGAGAGAAAGGCGGATATACAATCTGCACAAGAAGATGCTACTACAATCAACACACTCCAAGTACAAGGCACTTCTTATGAAGTCTCTGATATTGAAATGGACTTGAGTGCAACAAACATCGACTCTATAAATACCTCAATTTCACAATAAGAAATTAATAAGTTTACCGAAAATACCTCACAACAATTGTTGTGAGGTATTTTTTTTGACAAATACTCATTTGCCATATAGACTAGCACCATGAAAACAGCCATACAAAAACTAGAAAAAAGTGTCGTTGAAATAACCGTAACAATACCAACTGACACAGTACAATCATACAAAAACAAAGCGATTACTCGACTTGGGCAACACGTAGAAATCGATGGGTTCCGCAAAGGTCACGCACCAGAAGCAAAACTCCTTGAAAAAATACCGACAATGATGCTCCTTGAAGAAATGGCCGATCTTGCGATTAATGACACATACACAAAAGCACTCCAAGAACACACGCTCGATATTATTGGTCGTCCACAAATCCGTATCACAAAAATTGCTGACAACGAATCACTTGAGTACAAAATCACTGTGACTGAATTCCCTGCAATAACTCTTCCAGAATACAAAAAAATTGCAAAAGAAACATCTCACACAGAAAATATAGTAGTAACTGATGAAGACGTAGAACATGTCCTTACTGATTTGCGTAAAATGCGCGCTCACGAAAAACTTCACGCATCAGAAACAGGTCATACACACGATCACTCACACCACGAACATGATTTCAAAGAAGAAGATTTGCCTGTAGTGGATGATGCATTTGCAAAATCATTTGGTGAGTTTGCATCACTCGAAGAGTTCAAAGCAAAAATCAAAGAAAATGTGACTGCTGAGAAAAATCATGAAGCACATCAAAAAAACCGCATTGCAATCCTTGAAAAGATTATTTCAGAAACAACGGTTGATGTACCTGAGCTCTTAGTTGAAAGTGAGATAGAAAAAATGTTTCATACGATAAAATCAGATATCGCTCGCATGGGAATGTCGTTTGAAGATTATCTCAAACACAGCAACAAAACAGAAGAAGCCATCCGTGTTGATATGCGACCAGATGCAGAAAAACGTGCAAAATTAGAATTGGTTCTCCATGGTATTAAAGAAAAGGAAAAAATTGCACCGAACCCAGAAGAAGTTGAAGCTGAAGTAACAAAAATGCTGACATACTACAAAGACGCAGATCCTGTACAGACAAGACTCTATGTCGAACACATGATCGGCAATGAAATGGTCTTCTCGTTTTTAGAAAACGTACAATAAAAAAATGCCTCCTAATTGGAGGCATTTTGTATTTTATAATTTTTAATATCCACCATACCCTGAATCATACTTGTTTTTCTTTTTTATATTTTTTGATTTATAAAATCTAAAGAAACTGAAAAAGAAAAAAACGATAGAAAAAATTACAATTTCTTTTAGTGTAAACAAGTCAAAAATCTTTTGCTCAGAAACATGAGCATCACGAGCAACAAGAGGATCAGTTTCGCAAGAAGAAAGAATTGCGCAAAAAAGAGCAAATAATATCAAAGAAAGAAAGTGTTTCATGGCACACGAGTTAATCTACCGTCAGAATATACTCATCAAGACAAAAAGTCAAAATATGCTATACTCGATACATAATAGTAATAATCAAGATTCTTTATGTTAATTCCAACAGTAATTGAAAAATCACCTTTTGGTGAACGAGCGTATGATATCTACTCTCGCCTTTTGAATGATCGTATTATCTTCCTTGGTGGAGCAATAGATGACCATGTTGCAAATATTGTTATTGCACAACTCCTTCATCTTGAAAATCAAGACCCTAAGCAAGACATTTATCTGTATATTAATTCTCCAGGAGGATCAGTGACTGCAGGGCTTGCAATCCTCGACACCATGAATCACATCAAACCTGATGTTTCTACTATATGTGTCGGCATGGCAGCATCAATGGGTGCGATGATTCTCTCTTCAGGAGCAAAAGGTAAACGACTTGCTCTCCCAAATGCAGAAATCATGATCCATCAACCACACGGCGGAGCAGAAGGACAAGCGACAGATATTGAAATCTCAGCCCGAAGAATCCTCAAAAATAGAGCAACACTCAATGCTATTCTTGCAAAAAATACTGGACAAAAACTTGCAACCATAGAAAAAGACGTAGAAAGAGACTTTTTCATGGATGCACCAGAAGCAAAGAAGTATGGGATCATAGATGAAATACTTACAAAAAAGGGTAAGTAAGAAATCACATAAAAACACCACAAGAAATTGTGGTGTTTTTATGTGATTTGCTCCTTTGATATATATATGGTACTTTGAGTGTGTAGACTTTTAATAAATAAATCTCGCTTTTTTCTCTCCGACTTCCCTATTTCCGAATCAACAGAACACAGAAACTCGAAACTATCACGTAAAGAAACACTTTCTAGAAAATTCAGAGCGTCAGAAGCGACTTGAAACCATGACTGTAATACAAATAATCATTGCGGTACTTGCGATCATTGCAAGTATTGGTATTGGATACTACCTGCGACTCATTATCTCACTTGGAAAACGTGGCTCTATGGAGCTTGAAATCAAGCAAATGATGATCACCGCAAAAGAAGAAGCCAATCACATCATCGAAGATGCAAAGAAACAATCAGAAGAAATCTTGCATGAACTTCGACAAACAGAAAAAGAAAAAGAGCACGAATTCAAAAAAACAGAAGAGCGTCTTATAAAAAAAGAATCACTCCTTGATACTAGACAGACTGACATCGATCGTGATGTTGAGCACGTAAAAAATCGTATTGAGGAAATCAAACAGATCAAAGAGCGTGCAGAAAAAATGGAAGAAGAGAAGAAATCAGCACTTGAGAGCATTGCGCGACTTACAGAAGAAGAAGCTCGAACACAATTGTTAGAAAAAACAGAAAAAGAATACAGTGAAGATCTCTATTCTCGTATGCAAAAACTTGAACGCAGCGGACAAGAGCAACTTGAACGTCGCGCAAAAGATATCATGAGTACGATTATCCAAAGACTTGCGACATCGACCGCATCAGATATGCTCACCACAAGTGTCTCTATTGCATCAGAAGACATCAAAGGTAAGATTATTGGGAAAGAAGGAAGAAACATACGCGCATTTGAACGTGTTGCTGGTGTAGAACTTATTGTCGATGAAACACCTGGCTCAATCGTCATTTCGAGTTTTGATCCAATACGACGACAAGTTGCACGACTTGCACTCGAAAATCTCATCAGTGACGGAAGAATACAACCTGCAAAGATTGAAGAGATGATTGAGAAAGCGCAATTAGAAATAAACACTATCATCAAAAAAGAAGGAGAACGTGCAGTATATGAATGCGGAATACTGAATCTTGACCCACGAATCGTGGCAGTTATCGGACGACTTCATTTCCGTACCAGTTATGGACAAAATGTCTTGCAGCACTCAATAGAAATGACACATATTGCTGGTATGCTTGCAGAAGAGCTCGGTGCTGATGTACAAATAACAAAAGCAGGTGCACTCGTACATGACATCGGTAAAGCACTCGACCATGAAGTACAAGGAACACACATAGATATTGGTATTCGCATCTTGCAAAAATTCAACGCAGACCCACGAATCATCACTGCAATGAAATCACACCACGATGACTGCCCTCATGAATCTCTTGAAGCGATTATTGTGCAGACAGCAGACTATATTTCAGGAGGAAGACCTGGTGCACGTCGTGACACTGTTGAAAACTATTTGAAACGACTCGCAGAACTTGAAGCATTAGTAAATTCATTTGAAGGTATAGAGAAATCATACGCAATACAAGCTGGTCGTGAAGTGCGTATATTCGTCAACCCGCTCTCAATCACAGACATACAAGCCAAACACCTCGCGCGAGATATTGCGCTCCGTATTGAACAAGAATTACGCTATCCAGGGGAAATAAAAATCACCGTCATACGCGAAAACAGAATTGTAGAAGTCGCACGATAATAAAAAGCCATTACTATTACTGTAATGGCTTTTTCTTTTCCTCTAACTTTTTTTCCAAAATTTTTCGTAAAGGAGTACCCTCCTTTACTTGCGCTACAACCGTATTCAAAATACTATCACTGTACTGGCTTTGAAAAATCATGTTAAGTATTTTCTTTAAAAGAGTTCTACTCACATTGTTTGTAAAAAAGGTAGTTTGTCCATATTCTCTTGAGTACAAAGCACAAAGAAGTGATATTTTTTTCTCCGAAGACATGTTTCGTGCCTTCTGTACTTGTAAAATATATCTTATCAAAATCCTTTTATACAAAATATATCTTTTACGATCAATAAAATTAAGTGCGAGCGTACAGTCATCAAGATTATCAAGTATCTCAAAAAATTCTTTAGGTAAGTAATTATGATATTTTTTA
The DNA here is from genome assembly GCA_020846455.1 of Candidatus Nomurabacteria bacterium. GTDB lineage: Bacteria > Patescibacteriota > Minisyncoccia > Phycocordibacterales > UBA9973 > JADLDV01. The sequence continues at coordinate 2,905 of JADLDV010000029.1, read as the reverse complement.
AACACATCATGCAAACCTCCATTCTGCTCTACCCAATCTTTATAAAACGCTCGATCTTTTTTTTGTGGTACATGTATATATACTTTGTAGCACATGGCAATAACACCCGATACTGCAATTAAACACAGTACATAAATCAAAATGTATGGGCGAATACTTATTAAAATAGTAACGTTCATGTGAAATAGTTTTAGTTCTAGAAAACATAGTACAATGTATTGCATATAATTGTCAATATTTCACTTTCCCCAAGTATTGCTTGCACAATAAAACCCTTGCTATATAATGTATGTATCGATCGGACAATTGACACATTCATCTGTTCGTCGTCGAGATTATCAATATAAAATATTCTATTGACTATGAACAAACAAGGACTCGTAGAAATGGTACACGGAATGCTCGGTGGTACCAAGGTTCAAGCAGAAGAAGTTGTTAATGGCATGTTTGATACAATCGTTGCTACTTTGAAAAAAGGTGACGAAGTATCAATTGCAGGCCTTGGTATCTTCTCTGTGAAGGATCGCGCTGCTCGTATGGCTCGCAACCCAAAGACAGGTGAACAAGTAAAAGTAGCCGCAACGAAAGTTCCTAAGTTTCGTGCAGCAAAAGCACTTAAAGACGCTGTTGCAAAATAAGCCTTTATGTACTTATGAAAAATCCTCCTATTTGGGAGGATTTTTCATTTTCTAGAGAAAGTTGAAAAATATCGATAATATGCTACTATAAGTAAGTATTTTTGAAAACTGAGTCGGAGTGTGGTGTAACGGCTAACATTCCTGTTTTGGGAACAGGCGACTCCGGGTTCGAATCCCGGCACTCCGACTCATTTTTTAATGATACACAATATCTTGCGGGATTAGTTTAGTGGTAGAACTACAGTTTTCCAAACTGTTAGCAAGAGTTCGATTCTCTTATCCCGCACCAATAAAAATACCGAGATTACTCTCGGTATTTTTATATACTCATGCATTTAAGGCTCTAGTGTATCACTTTGCCCATCAACGGTAATACTAACCTTTTTAACCGTCTTGAATTGCTTCAGTGTTTGTTCTATTTGCGCTTTTATTTGACCTACCTTACAAGATCCGCCACCAGACAAGTCACTGAAATCTACTTTCGCTTCCCCATTTTTAATCACAAGACTGTTCAATGAACCATTTTCGATACTAGATATAAATCCGCCTGTTTTTTCAAAGATATATGGACCTTTGAGTAATTCAAGGATTGAACCCTTCCCTATCTCAGACGTTTTGGGAATTGACCGACCTAAAGCAAACACCTTTTCACAATCAAGCATTTGTGGGTCAATTTTTGTATTTCCCATATAGACAAGTACACCTGTCTCGTCATTTTGCACAAATCGAACAGGTAGAGAAAATGCATAGTTCCTTCCCTCTTCTTCTCCTCCAGGGTTATCGTTACGGAAAATCATCGAACCTGATTGAGCACCTTTTGTATCAAACTGAGGCACTGTAGCAAAAAATGGCACGAGACTGGTCGTCATCCATTCACCTTGTGCAGTCATAGGGAAAGTCACCAATACTTCATTTTTTTCATTTACAATAGAAACAGGAGCAGAAGCTTCAAAGAACCAATTCCCTCTTGCTTTACCAAGAATACTTACCCCAGGCATAATCACCGCACCTGCAAACGGATTGTAGACTTGTATCATACTTGAAACATCTTCACCATTCACAGAACCTGCAGGAATAGAGACTTTCGATGGTGGATTCCTTTTTTCAACGACCTGATTTCGTACAAAAAACCACACACCAGTAAGCACTAGCAAGCACACAAGGATTATAATGTATCTTTTTTTTAGCTCATTCATACTCTTAGTATACCAGTTCTTTTAAGTGTGGATAACTTTTTTTAAGAAATAGCAATATTTTCAATCACACGAACTTTTGCTTTTTTCTTTGGAAAATCAATATACACAAGAATAAGATCGCATTGCCATGAAGTATTATAAAGGACAGGATTGTTTCTTATATAGGACATAACTGTTTTTGCAAATTTCCTTATTTTCCAAGGGTGCATGTTTTCTTCTGGTCTATATGTTCCCTGTTTTGTTTCATGTGTAACTGGATCAATAGAAGTAGAAACAGATTTAACTTCTATAAAATGTACGTTTTTTGTTTCATGTGTAACAAATTCAGCTATTATATCTATCTCACCATCTCTTGTTGAGTAATTTCTTTCAATAATTTTGAAACCCTTACCAATAAGATACTTAACAGCAATGTTTTCTCCATATTCCCCCTTTTTCTGGCTTTTTGAAGTAAATACTTTAGGCATAGATAGTTGTTTTATTGATTATATCTAAAAATAGTTTCATATGAAACTATTTTTAGATATATAATTACATTTTTGATATTTCAAAACTTTTACCACCAGTTACACGTGTAACTGGTGGTAAAAGTGTTTCACGTGAAACACTTTTACCACAGACAGAGCAAAATTCTAGCAATTAGTATGGTTATACAAAAAATCCTTATAAAATAAGGATTTTTTGTATGTTCTTTAAAATGTCTATAATAAAAAGGTCATAAAAGCACTGTCTTATGCCCTTTATACACAGAGTTATCCACATTTTTATTGAAAAATATAGGTTATTTCAGGTAATTTTGGTAAAAAGTCAAAAGATGTTACTTGTCTTTTTTATACATTTAAGAGACTAGATGATCTGGGTCAAACATATCTTCTTGTCATTATCTGCAAGACACAACAAAACCAATTGGCTATCTTATTGGTGTAAAAACAAAAAAAACGCAGTAGTGCGTTTTTTTTGTTTATCTTTTGTGCACCCGGAGGGATTCGAACCCCCAACGACGGTTCCGAAGACCGGTATGATATCCATTTCACTACGGGTGCAATATGTAAATACTGATTCAGTATACAT
>JADLDV010000028.1 GCA_020846455.1 Candidatus Nomurabacteria bacterium | reverse complement strand
CTTCTTGGTACTGATCTTGTATACACAACTTCTCGTATTGATTTTGATACTGATGGAAAACTAGAACGTATTGATAATGATAAGGATGAAGCACCTGCAAAACTTCGCATATTTGAAAAAGTTTGTGCGGAATATGGGGTTGATCCTGAACAAACTCTGTGTGTCGGTGATAGTGGTAATGATGTAGATATGTTTAAAAAATCTAAAAAAGCTATTCTTCTTGGGCAATATGAGAAACTCAAGCCACACGCATGGAAACAGGTTTCATCACTTTCAGAAATTAGTGAATTACTATAAAAAAAGAAGCACACGCATTGTGTGCTTCTTTGCTATGAATATTCAAAAACAAAATCAATTTTATTCAAATCATTGTTTGAAAGATACATAATATCCTCACGATTTGGCCCGACACCAATACCAGCTATCTCTATAAAAGGAAAAAGCTTTTTGATATGAGCAATGAAATTAATAGCATTTTCTGGTATTAACTCATTATTTTCAAATTTCCATCCAGGAATTTCTTTGTATACGACAGATTCAAAATCATTAAGATTCATAGGTGGGTACAAAACATTTTTACCATTTTTCAACAAATATCCAACAGCAATTTTGACAACATCGACAGGACAAACATCCATTTTTGTAATGTAGATTTTTGTGGGATGACACAGATCAATAACTTGCCTCAGAAGAACTTCATCAGTCCATGCACATTTACGTGCACGGCCAGTAGTTGAACCAAACTCATGACCTTCTTCACGAAAAATCTTATCAGTATCGTCATCCATTACTGAGAGAGGTGGAATACCTCCGACTCTTGTTATATAAGGTTTCATTACACCAAATACATCACGAAGAGCACCTGGAGGTAATCCTGCATATCCAAGAAGCATCTGTGGAGTTGTGTGAGATGAAGTATTATACGGGTAATGTCCAAGTCGAACATCAAGTAAAGGTGATTGTGCACCTTCAATCAAGATATTTTTTCCTTCAGCAAGAAGTTGATTTGCAAACTGAACTGTATCAACAATTTGAATTTTTAGTGAACGCATTTTGTCAATATACTTCAACCATATATTTTCTTCTTCCGTCAAATCATTACCTTTTAGAAAAATTGGTAGTCGAGGAAACAACTTTCTTTCTTTTTCTCTATATTCTTTATAGAAAGAAAGAAAATCTTTTGTTGAATATTTTACAATATCCAACATTCTAAGACCTTTATGTTCTGTATCATCAGCATATCCAAACGATACACCCTTTTTAGTAGAACCAAGTGAACCAATACCACTTTCCCGATAAATATCTTTAGATATATGTATTGGAGTGATTAATGTTGCTTGGTGTGATACATATAAGTTTCTACGCAAATCAGGATTGTTTTTTTCTAAAACAATCACTTCTTTAGTGTAATCTACAGGATTTATGGCCATACCTGCACCACAAATTAATATTTTACCTGGATACAAGAAACCACACGGTATATAATGAACAACGTGTTTATTAGTTCCATCACACACAGTGTGTCCGGCATTACCACTACCATTAACACGTGCGATTACATCATATTGTGGAGTAATAGTGTCAGAAATTTTTCCTTTACCTTCATCTCCAAATGAAAGACCTACGAGAATGTCTACATGCCCTCTACTTCTTGGTATTAATTGAGTTTGTTTATTCATATCTATTTAGTTTTTGATTTTCTGGGGCTTATTGTATATTTTTTTCACAATATGTCAATAAAAAATACCCTACAAAATGTAGGGTATTTTTTATTATTTACTTCTTCTTCGTTGTTACTTTTTTCTTTGCAACAACTTTCTTTTCTGCTTTTTTAGGAGCTACTTTTGAAACAGTCTTTTGAGCAGGAGTTTTTTGTACTGCTTTTTTGACCATTGATCCAAGAGATGCTGTTTTTTTCACTTCAGTAAATGTATCTTCTTTTACCATTTCCTTCTTTACAACAGAAACAGGACTTGTTTTTATTATTTCTAATACACTGTCGAGTTTTTTGTGTAGTGTATCGATTTGCATTTTGAGATCATCGATTCGACGATCTGGTCGAGATTCTGACTTTTCAGCACTGAATGTGTTGTGAGAAACAACAACATCGCGTCGAGAATCAAAACGTCTTTCACCACCTTGAGGTTGGTTACCACCACGCTTGTCACCAAAACAGTTACTACAGAGTACCGGCTTGTCGCCACTTGGACGAAACGGTACCTCACATCCTTTTCCACAATCAGTACATGTTGCTTTGTGCATCATTGGTGGACGATCATTACTTCTATCAAATTTCTTGAATCCTGGCTTACCGCCAAAACTTGGACGACCTCCGTCTCTACGATTAAATCCCCCATCAAACTTTTTAAAATCTTTCATGGGAACAGTATACCTTTTTATGAAATAAAAAGCAAAGGTGGTCAAGAGTCAGACCCTGCGACAAATCCTGTCGTCCAACACAACTGCAATGAATACCCTCCTGAAGGTCTCGTCACATGCAACAAATCCCCTGTGACATAGAGATTGTCACAGACTTTGGATCGCATGGTTTTCATATCTATTTCTTCAAGAATTACCCCTCCATCTGCAATAACGGCCTTGTCGAAACCAAGTAATTCCGTAATATGCACAGGAAGTGCTTTTAGTGTACCAATGAGCATTCTTCGTTCTTCTTTTGTCACACTGTGGACTTTTTTATCAAAATCAAGATGAGACAACAGTATCACAATACCTGGAACCATACCAAGAGGAACAATGTCTTTCAAAGTATTTTTCAGTGTTTTGTTTTTGTGTAATTCAAAATGTGCGACAAAATCGGCATCGAGTGTCCCAATATCTTTATCTGGATACATATCAATCTGTCCAGTTACCTGTCCTGACTGAAGCATGTCCCACACTGTTCCCGAAAGATTCAAAATGAGCGGACCAGAGAGTCCGAAATGGGTAAATAATAATCCTCCTCGCTTGTGAAATTGTTTCTTTCCATCGAGGAACACTGTTATCTTCATATCAGCCAGTGATACACCAGAAAGTGCATGGCTCCACGTATCACGTGTCCCGATTGGAACAATTGTTGGTGTCGGATCTTTCACCGTGTGACCAAGTGTTCGTAACCACGCAAAACCATCACCAGTGGATCCTGTTTCTGGATGAGATACACCACCTGTTGCAATGATATACTTCTTTGCTCTATATACTCGATCTGTTGTTTGTATTCCTGTAATGAGATGCTTTTCAAAAAGTATTTTTTCTACCAGAACACCCGTCTCTATGGTGACGTTATTTTTCTTCAGATATTCATGCAACACACGGACAACATCACTCGCCTTTTCTGTTTGAGGAAATACTCGTTGCTGAGCTTGTACAACAAGTGGTAGTCCAAGTAAGGTAAAAAAAGTAAACGTATCTTCTACTCCAAATTGTGAGAACGGAGAAAAAAGAAAATCTTTTGCCTGACCATAGCGCTCAAGCAATGCACGAATATCATATGTTGCGTTCGTAATATTACAACGGCCACCTCCAGAAATAGCGAGCTTTTTCCCAAGTGTCGTGTTTTTTTCCAAGAGGAGTACTCGCTTCCCGAGTGACCCAGCTCGTCCTGCAGCCATCATCCCAGAGGCACCACCCCCGACAACGATGACATCATAGTCATACTGATTCTGTTCCATGTATACACTCTAGCATGTTTACACGCCGAGCACAGCACGTCTTATTTGTGCTTCCGGAAAAAGTATTTTGTCCCTTCTACCAGAAGGACGTTTGCCACGAGCCATACCGCAATAAACCAAAACCACACCAGTGGAATAGTGTTGAGATCGAACAATGCTCTCAATTGAGGAATGCCCATAGTCGCGACAAGGAAAACAATTGCAACCAAGATTCCTTGATTCAATCTTTTGTTTGAAAAAATAGGATAAGAAAAAAGCGGTTTGTTCAAACTTCTAAAAGAATATGAGATGACGAGAATATATGATGCGAAACAAACGAAGAACACCGATCGTGCAGTTTGAACATCGACACCAAATCTAATAAGTCCGTAATACGTGAAGAAGAGCAACAATGAAGACATGACTCCTACACCAAACGTGAGTAAATTTACTTCTCGAGTGAAGATGGATTTCAGGGTTCTATGCTTGTACATCTGATGATCAAAATCATCATCATATGCAAAGGCAAGCGCGGGTAAACTTCCTGTAAATAAATTCACCCAGATAATCTGTAATGCAGTAAGGGGCATTGCAATACCGACAATGAGACTTCCTCCCACCACAAACACCTCATCCAGAGAGTTCGACATGAGATAGACGAAGGTCTTCCGAATGTTCACCAAGATTCTTCTTCCCTCTTGTATGGCCATACTGATAATTTCAAAATTATCATCAAGGAGTACAAGTCCTGCCACACTCTTTGCGACATCACTTCCAGAACCGAGCGCAACACCAATATCCATAGCTTTGAGCGCTGGTGCATCATTGACTCCATCACCAGTCATCGCGACGACTTCACCAAGTTGTCTATAAAGAAGCCCAATGCGGAGCTTGTCTTCTGGCGTTACTCGAGCAAATATTTTCTTCTGAGGAATCACGGCGAGAAGCTCGGCATCAGTCAGTGACTGTATATCATGTCCAGTAATCACCTGATCTTCAGATACATCCCAGCCGAGTTCACGTCCGACAGCAATCGCCGTCCCCTTCAAGTCACCAGTGATCATAACGACACGCACACCGAGTGATTCTATTTTTTTGATTGCATCAGGAACATTTGCTCGTATCGGATCATGAAATGCCAAAATACCCTTAAAAGAAATATTTGTGATATCTGACACAGCAGGTGTATCAGAGAGTTCTTTTACCGTACCGACCGCGATTAGCCGTTTGCCTTCATTACTTGCTTCAGTAATCCATGTCTCTAGTCGCAAAAATGCATCTTTGTCCATATGTGCTCGAGCGAGCAAAATGTCTGGAGCACCGACCACCACGAAATGGTGTTTTTGTTTTGATACTGAAAATTTGTGCGTTGAATTGAATGGAATGAGGAGTGATGCATTGTTGTGTTGTATGCCGGTAATATCAATCCCTTTTTCTCGTGCTGTTTTTACAATATGCACTTCAAATGGTTTGCCTTTGAATGTCCACTCAGATACAGGATCATGGGGATTCTCAATCAACACATCTACGTTGTGCAATGCCAATTGCAAGACCGCATCATCATCAGATGTATACACTCCTCCATGATCACTGTCTTCATTCAATTCTTTCACCGTATAGACACCGACCAATTTCATATTTGCTTCAGTGAGCGTGCCTGTTTTGTCAGTCATAATAAGACTCGTGGAACCGAGCGTCTCAGCCGCAATGAGTGTCCGTGTGACACCTTGTTTTTTGGCTATACGTTCTGCACCTATCGACAGAATAACAGTGAGCGCAATCGGCAACGCCTCAGGAACAGCACCGACAGAGACTGCCACAGACAAAATGAGCATGTCGAACAATGGTTCCCCTCTATAGATACCCAGAATAAAAATTCCCACAACAATAACGATCACTATTGCAAAAATAATCCAAGAGATTTTTTCTAGTCCTTTTTGTATTGGTGTTTTTGCTTGTTTTGTACCAGAAACCAATCCAGCAATTTTCCCAATTTCTGTATGAACACCAGTCGCGACAACCACTGCTGTTGCAAATCCATCCACGACAAGTGTCCCCGCATGAAGCATGTTCATCCGCTCAGCAACAGTCGCAGATACTGGCACAATAGTTACATTCTTTTGTATTGGCTTTGATTCTCCGGTAAGGATTGCTTCATCAACATAGATATTGTTGGTACTCAAAATTCTCGCATCCGCAGGCACACGACTACCGTACGAAACTTTTATAATATCACCAGGAAATAATTCTTCTGAATCTACTTCATGTTCAATACCATCGCGAATAACCCGAGCGCGGTCTTTTATAAATCCGCTCAATTTTTCAAGGGTATTTTCTGCATGATACTCTCGATAAAATCCGAGACCTGCATTGACCAACACGGCGGTCATGACCACGATCACTTCTATCCACTCTTTGAGCAAGAACGTGACAACCGCAGCACCGAGGAGAATGAAGATGAGCGGACTTGCAAGTTGTTTCAAGAAAATAGTTACTTTGCTTTTTTTGGCATATTTCTGCAAGACATTAGCGCCATAGAGTGTCATCCTCTGTGACAATGCACTTTCTGACAATCCATGTACTTGTGTTTCAAGTGCGGTAAAAATATCTTCTATTTTTACCGACCAAGGTTTTTGTTGTAGGGGTTCCATAGGAGCTTATTCCATCTCCTCTTCTCCTATGATTGAATGCGTAAGTGTCATCGGCTTGAGTCGAGCAAAAAGGACCAATCCAAGTGAAAGAAGTGCTACGTTTTTGATAATGTACTGACCAACAAGATTCGGAAGCATGAATCCATCCCACACCTGATCAGGAATCATAAAGAGTGGCATAACTGTCGTAAAGAGATGGAATAGCAATACTGCAAACGTAACTCGCTCAAGCTTGGGAAGAAGAATCATGGCACCGAGTACTACTTCAAACACACCAAAAAGTCTGACGAACGTATCTGGATCTACCCATCCAAGAAATGTCGACTGTAGGAGATTTGTCACGAGCGGTCCCGCAGGACTGATGAGAAATACTTTCAATATACCGAACCATACAAAAATAATAAAAAGTGAAATACGTGCTATTTGATCTGAATGTTTTCGTAAAAAATAAATAACTTTTTGATCGAACTGTTCTATTGATTGTCTCATATATACAGTATATCAACGTCTCCGAGGTTTTGGAAGAGATTGCACATAGAGGTCTTCTACTTTTGCACGTGCCCATGGTGTACGACGCAGGAACACGAGACTTGATTTGATACTCGGGTCACTCACAAAACAATTAATCTTAATACGAGTACCGAGTTCTTCCCATCCATACATATCGACAAGCGATGTGAGTATGGATTCGAGTGTTTTCCCTTGCAATGGATTGTTTGGATGTGTTTGCATATGCCCTAGTGTACCACATTCAAATACCTCGTATGAGTTACTTTTTTCTTCGATATATTCTCATGATAACCACGGTCATAAAGGTGTTCGTGGTAATCATTACAATTGAATGGAGTGTTGTCGCAATATTATACGCCTGCAAAGAAAACAACATAAGAATATGCCGAAGGACATTCATCCCATACAGTATTGGTGTTTCTGTTTCTGGACGAGCCCATGTCTTACGCATCGTAGGGATAAATGCCACAACATCAATAGCAACAGCGATGATAACTGAAATTGTCGGATCTTTCGTAAGTAACCACGGAATAATACCGAGCAATGCAATCACAAAAAAGACAGTATCGATTTTGCGAATATGTTTGAACCCATACTTGAGCGAAAAGAAAAAGATGATAATAGTAAACACTTCAGACGCAGCGGTCGGAAGTGCACCAATCCCCGCCCCTTTTGCAACTTGTCCAAAAAAGATAATACAAGAAACGAGCGACCACACGAGCCATGTATACGGATGCGGCTGCACTCTTCCCTTTATGATGTCTCGGAGATATGGAACATTGCCAACAATAGCAAGAAGTGATGCAATGATGGCTATAGTGATTTTCATATATACCTATCGTACCATGTCTAGCGAATACGTTCTTCTTTTACACGGAAGGTGACAATCTTTTTTATCAATGCGATCGGGAGTGGTTTGTTGTACGGAAATCGAATACACCCTTTTGAATATTCAATTCCTGATTTTTGTAATTCTGTGACAAAAGCATCTACTCCTGTCGGTGCGGGATAGAATCCAAAATGACCCTTCATGACAGCATAGTGCAAGAGATTTTTGCCATCTATCTGAATGGTCGGCATTCCATATCGAATCACCTCCTCCCCTTTTGGAACCAACGTGTGCACCAGTGTTCGCATCGTCTTCAAGATTTCCTGATGTTCCTTTGGAGCCTTTTTGATATATTCATCTATATTTTTATATGTTTGCATATTGTAAGTAATTTACACAAAAAATATTTTTGACACTTCTTTTGCCTTACTCAACATCGTGTCACTTATTGCTCCCCAATCAAAATATGTCTTAGATTCATCGATTTCAATAATCTTGATTTCTGTAATTCCCCCTGCTGGATCTTCGATGAATTGTCCTAATGGTTCTACACGAGCAACTACACGGAGTTGATATATTGGTTCTTTTCCTTCAACTAAAACTTTCTGATATCCGATTGGTTTGAAGTCTAGTACTTTCATATTTGATTCCTCTTGTATTTCACGAACAAACGTTTGTTCATATGTTTCTCCTACTTCAATTGAACCACCAATCAGTCCCCATGAGTGTTTGTTGCCACCGAAACCAATGACGATGTTGTTTGGTTCAACAAAACATACTCCGTATATTTGCTTACAGCGATCTTGTGGGAGGATACTGAAATCATCACATTCGTGATATTCAAATGTATATTCTATTCCCTGCGGACTGTTCCAATGTTCTGTGATCATATTTATGGGTGTAGCTACATTTTTACCTATTCAAAAAAGTTACCGTGAATTGCAACACTGTAGCAAATGATACCCAGAGCAAATATGGAATCTGTATGTACGCAATCCATCTCATATGGGGATATATTGCAATTATTGCCCAGATAAGTGTTCCGAGCACAAGAAGAATATCAATCGCTGCGAGAAGATTATTTCGAAGTCCGAATTGAAGCGGAGTAAAGGCGAAATTAAACACGAGATTCAATACGAATGGCAATACCACAATCCATGTAATTTGTTTTTGCCATGCCATCAAAAAGACCTTGCCGAACGATATCGCAATCATCACATACAATACACTCCACACAGGTCCGAATAACCAGCTTGGTGGCGCCCATGTTGGTTTGATCAATTGTGAGTACCAGTTGTATGTGTTCATGGGTATATTTTAGCATTTTATGAGACTAAATAATCTTATTTAAAAAATATTACATTTTCTGAAACACAAACAAGTGCTCGTGCATTATTAATAAAAAATTTGAATCTTTTGATTTCTGTACCCAAAAACCTGTTGCTTTGCAGTTAAATTGCCTTTTTATAATATCTTCTTTCAAAACAAATCCTGCATCTAAAAACTTTTGCATCACTTTGAATGCAAGAGGTTGGTACATTTTATTTCGCCGTGTATCACCCATTAAAATTGCACAGAATTTCCCTGGCTTCAAAACTCTAAATAATTCTTTTGCTACTTTTTCAGTTTCATCACAAAAAGCATCTATGTCATGAATATTAGAAAGATCGTCTTCTATTGTTCCATCACTGTATTTGATAATATCGGCATACGGTGGATGTGTCAGTGCAAAATCTATTTCATTATCTTTGATAAAACTCATATCACGAGCATCACCTTTTATTACTCGTTGTTTTGCTTTATTGTCCACCTCAAAAACTAATGCTTTTCTGGTGCGTTCCAAGGCGACTTCATTTACATCAATACAAGTAATATGACGATTCAAAATCTTCGCTTCGATAGCAGTAGTACCGCCACCAATCATACAATCAAGTAAATGGTCTTTTTCTTTTGAGTATCGTAAAATCAAATTACGAACAACTTCTGGCGCCCAGTTCCCCCTCCAATCTGAAGCATGCGTCGCCCAATTACCACGACGAGGAAAAGCCCATACAGTGGTGCATTCCATTTCAAAACTTTCCGGATGAAGTTTTAAATCTTTTTTGATAGCCATGTTATTTTTTCCAACAATCTTTTGGGAATCCTATTTTTGTCAAAATGTCAGTAAAGGCAACATATTCAATACGTTGTTCTTTATAAAAAGCCAAGCTTTCTTGTAATTCGATTGTTTGATTGTTTTTATCTAAAAGATCACCGAAGGCAAATCCTTCTTTAGCCTCATATTCTTGATAGCCAACTAATATAATTTGTAGTGGTTTTTTATAAAGGCGAGGCAATTCTCCATATTTAAGTGGAACTCCTAATATCTTCTCTCCTGCTGTTCCAGTAGTAGACCAACTTCGCCCTTTAACTTCATATACATATTCGTCACATTCTAAATCTGGACTATAACTCTTATCTCTTACAGAGCTTTTCTTTGAAGTAGTAGAACGAACATTTTTTCTACCTAATTTAATAAGCCCCTCTTTAACCACATCCTGACAAAGCATAGTAGTCCATTGATTCCCTTCTCCACCAATCACAGAACGAGCCCAATCTTTTTCGAAATTATTAGCTTTTTTAAGTTCAATAGCGTTACTTGAGTTCACCAAAGAAACCTTAGTTATAGGTTCATAACACCATCTAATTACTTCTTTATTATTTAACAAATTAAAATCTTCTTTATTCATAAGTTTAATTAAAATGGAATATCTTCTGGATTAATATCTTCATCTTTAACGTTGGGATCTGGTATGTAATAAAAGGTATTTTTATTGATTTTATATGTCTCTATGTACTTATTTTTTATTGCTTCCCAATCTTCACTAGAAATATATCTATCTTTAAGAGAAGTTAACAATAATTCAACCAAAGAAATATTGTAGTTACAAATTAATTTATACAAATATTCGTTGGAAACCTTTATTCTGTTTTTCTCAGAATGCCTAACATCGAAAATACCATTATTAAGAGTGTGACACATCGTAGATATATTACTAATTATGACAAAAAATTCCTCTTCCCTTTTTACTTTTTCATCTGTATTTACAACAATTGAACCTGCTAAATCTTTTTTTAATTTATCCATTACGGTATTTTTTGATTCTGAATCATCGCTAAAAATTATACTCAAAATTTCTGCAGAAATTTTAGCTGCATTTATATAGTCATCTTCATCGAAAAAATTATAGTAAGAATTTATTTTGGATGATAATTTAACATCTTTCAATAGTATTGAGATATTTCTTAAATCTTCCCCTTCGTTTTTAGTAATTAGATTTTCCTTTATATAATAAGAAATTTTTTCTTCATGAAAAATATTATTTATTCTCTTAATTACTTCTTGTCTTTGAGATGCCATAGAAAAAAGAATAGTGGCTTCTAAAAGATCAAAAAGAATAAAATCATCGTAAACTTCTTCAACAGTTTGTTTGTCATCGTTACTTTCTATAAACTCACCTTTAAATTTGAATGGGTAGTAATTAAAACTATCAGAAAACCTATAACCAAGTTCAGATTCAGAAAAATCATCTAAAAGTTTATTATTAAAGTAATGTAATTTATCTTTTCTATTTTCAATTAAAATATACTTTTCCAAAAATAAATCAGAACTAGAAACAAACTTCAATAAAGATACTAATCTAATTCTTGTTTGTGAACTAATAATCTCATTTCGTCGTTTTTGTCTATTTAAATAGCTAAACCTAGAATCTCTATTTTGAGACAAACTGGGTCTATATAAATCTGAATTAGAATCTCTTTTATTCCTTTTTGAAAAAAGTTTCATTATTTCAATAGTTAGTAACTAATACTTCCGTAATTTTTCCGCGACCTGTGCCTTTTGAATTTATTGCTCGTCCAGCTTCTACTATATTAATAGTAATCTTTTTGTCTTTCAGTTCTGAATAAATTTTATTTATAAATGGTGTATCTGAATTTGAAAGCATCACAAAACAACCTCGCTTGTGAAGTTCAAAAAAAGTATCCCTAAGCTCAATTTGCTCTTTGTCCAAAAATGCATCTTTTGTATATCCAGTAAATGAAGCAGTCTTGCTCACTGGATAGTATGGTGGATCAAAATAAATAAAGTCACCCTTTTTTGCTTTTTGTAAGACTGCTTTGTAATCTTGATGTTTGATTGAAACTTTTTTCAACGCAAGAGAAACTTTTCGAAGATTTTCCTCGTCGCAAATAAGCGGATTTTTGTTGTCACCAAAAGGTACATTGAATTCCCCGCTACTATTTACTCGATACATTCCATTGAAACAAGTCCTGTTCAAAAAGATAAAACGTGAAGCAATTTCAACCTCTGAAAGATTTTGTACTTTTTGTGCACGAATTTTCAAAAAATATTCTTTATTGTGTTTATGTTTCTTGAGTGACTGAATTAATTCTTCAACATTATTTTTGATGACGTTATATGTAGTAACCAATTCTTTGTTCATATCAGAAAGCATTGCTTTTTGCGGAAGGAGATCGAAAAATACCGCACCACCACCAACGAACGGTTCGAAATAAGTATTTTTAGATGCATCAAAACCCTCTGGTGGATACAATCCTAATTTTCTAAATTGTTTGAGGAGTTGACGCTTACCACCAACCCATTTTACAAATGGTTTTGCTTTTTCGTCAATAAGTTCTTGAGTTTTTTTAGGGTCAAATTTACCTTTCGTATAAAGGAGAACATGTTGCGCAAAGATTGCATTGATATCAAATTCCTGTTCTAGTTTTTTTATCAGTTGCTGTGTCGTCATGTGTCTTAATAGTAACATTATACAGACTTTTTTTAAAACAAACTGTCGGGCTACGGGGCTTGGACTCGAACCAAGATATTCTCCTCCAGAGGGAGATGTCCTACCATTAGACGATCCCGTAATTAGCCCTATCCTAGCATATTTGAGGCTAAAAATCACGATATGATATACTTACCAGTATATGAATACGACAACAAGACCACAACATTTATCGACAGAGGAAATACACAAGATTTGTATCAAAGCCACTGGCGGAGAAACAGAAGATACAAAGATTTGTATGATTCAAGAAGAACTCCAGCAAGGTATTCACGCGATCAAGCAGTACGACCGTTCAGTGACTATGTACGGATCAGCAGTGCTCCCAGAAACGAGTCCAGATTACCAAAAAGCACGAAATCTCGCATACCGTATTAGTAAAGAACTTGGATATGCAGTCATGACCGGTGGTGGTCCTGGTATCATGGAAGCAGGCAATCGTGGAGCACAAGAAGCTGGTGGTAAATCTGTTGGGCTCACCATCAAACTCCCTCGAGAACAACACACCAATACGTACGTGACTGATGAAATCCCCTTCTACTATTTCTTCTCACGTAAAATGACTATGTCATACACATCAGAAGCATGTATTTATTTCCCTGGTGGATTCGGCACTCTTGATGAACTCTTTGAAATCCTCACCCTCCTCCAAACAAAAAAGATTCCAAAAGTTCCCGTCATTCTCGTCGGCAGTGCATTCTGGAAACCACTTGATACATTCATCAGAAACACACTTCTTGAAGCATACGAAACAATCGACACCACAGATGCAAATCTCTATACCATCCTCGATGATGAAGATGAGATTCTCAGTGTGATCAAAAACGCACCAGCACGCGAAGATATCTAATAATAAAAATCTAAATCATAATTCCTTGTGACTAAAAATCCCATCACATGATGGGATTTTTATTGTCTTAATAAAAATATAAGAAATCAGATTAATCATACTTTTTTCTTGATAAAAAAGTATGCAAAAACTCAAGACATGATACGTCTTGTCGCCCAACATAAAAAACCACAGAAGTATGCCGTAAACTCGCTTCACTCAGACAGTACGGACATACTACCTATGGTTTTTTATATTGTGTATTCCAACAAGAAGTATAAGTGTCGAGAATACAAGTTGCTGAAAGTTACGCATGGAGTCTTTTTTACACCTCAACCAACAACACCTGAATGACCTTGCACAGGCTGGCGAGCCGAGCAGAGTAATCCGTCAGCAGACGGATATACGTGTCTTTCAGGTGTTGTGGTAAAAAATGATTTTTGAAATTTTGGGATGTTTTTGAAAAAGTATTGAATAAAAAACTATTTCTTTTTCCCAAGAATTGCGGCTTTTACAAATGCATTAAAGAGTGGATGTGGATCAAGTGGTCGTGCTTTGAATTCAGGATGTGCTTGTGTTGCCACAAAGAACGGGTGCACATTTTCTGGTAATTCTATGTATTCCATGAGTTTACCGTCTGGTGATGTTCCTGAGAAAACCAACCCTTTTGCTTCAAGCGCAGATTTGTACGCATTATTCACTTCGTATCGGTGACGATGTCTCTCTGATACTGTAGTACTCTTGTATGCACGTGCAACAATAGATCCTTTCGCAAGATGTGCTTCATATGATCCAAGACGCATCGTGCTGCCGAACTTCCCTTCTGCAAGAATAGATTTCTGAGACTCCATGATATCTATCAGTAAGTGTTCTGCTTTTGGATTAATTTCGCGAGTAGTCGCACCTGCGAGTCCGAGGACATTGCGAGCATATTCAATCACCGCAAGTTGCATACCATAACACAATCCAAGATATGGAATCTTATGCACACGGGCGTAATTGATCGCAGTGAGCAATCCTTCAACACCACGAGCACCGAATCCACCTGGTACAAGAATGGCATCAAACTCTTTTAGTCGAGATACACTCTTCGGATCTTTTTCAAAATCAACCGCACTAATCCACGTTAACACTGCTTTTTTATTGAATCCATATGCAGAATATTTCACTGCTTCGATTACTGATACATATGAATCTGCAAGAGTGAAATCTCCTGTATCAAAATACTTTCCAATCACAGCAATCTTCACGGTCTCATTTGCAGTATGGGCAGTCCGAGCAAAAGATTTCCATGCACGAGCACTCGCAGAGGTACCCACACTACATGTCGCACCAAGAAGTCCACACAAAAGGTCACTGAGTTTTTCTTTTTCAAAATTGATTGGTACATCGTACACACTATCAATATCAGGTGCTGAGATAATCCGTTCTGGAGGAAGATTACAGAAGAATGAAAGCTTTTCTTTGCGACGTTCATCAAGTGGCACCTGACTTCGCGCAATAATGATATCTGGTTGGATTCCTGAAGCACCAAGTGTTCGAACGGCATGTTGAGTCGGCTTCGTCTTCATCTCACCGACCTTCGATGGAATCGGGAGGTATGACACCATCACACAAAGCACACTTCGATAGTCTTCAATCTTGAGCATTCGGGCAGCTTCAAGG
>JADLDV010000027.1 GCA_020846455.1 Candidatus Nomurabacteria bacterium | reverse complement strand
ACTCTATCCTTCTTGGTAGTGGTACAGCAGGTGTACCTATTGCAAACACAAAAACCAACCAATTTATGCTCGCAGACAGCATTACTGATGTCCGTTGGTCTGGCGTAGAATACACTCTACCTTCTGCGCAAGCAGGTGGTGCAGGGTATGTTCTGTCTAATGACGGGAGTGGCGTTTTGAGTTGGGATACAGGAATTGTTGCAATTGGAGCATCTGGTAATACGTTGTATAGTCCAGGTCTCGGTGCAGGTGAGGGCCATCCTACTTTTGGGAATAATGTATTTTTAGGTGCTGATACTGGAGATGGCGCCACCGGTGTATACGGTTCAACTTTTATAGGACCATTTGCGGGAACCAATGCAACCAATGCATACAGTTCAAGTTTCATTGGTATTAGTGCAGGAAATGATGCAACTAATGCTAGTGGTAGTATTTTTGCAGGAGAATCAGCTGGTAGGTTAGCGGTTAATGCTAGTAGCTCAATATTTATCGGTAATAATGCTGGTGTTGCAGACACTGTTGATAATACTAATGATGTCACTGATTATAGTATTCTCATAGGTAATAATACTTCTACCGGTGGTTTTTCAAACAGTATTGCAATAGGAGCATTTACTACAAATACTGCATCAAATCAATTCATGATCGGTGCTGCAGGTCGACCCATCGACACCACTCGCATTAACGGTTCTTCAAGTACTCAATGTACCATTACTACTGGTACGGGTATAGCATGTACTTCTGATGAACGGGTTAAAACAAACATAGTAGATCTAAACGAATCAACACTCGATACACTTATGAATGTTCGTACGGTGACCTATAATTGGTTGCAAAATTCTACAGGAAAACAACAGATCGGTTTCCTTGCGCAAAATCTTGAACCACTCTTTCCTCAACTTGTAGAAACAGATAAAGATGGTATGAAGTCTGTATATTATGCACAAATGACTCCGATTCTTACCAAAGCAGTTCAAGAGCTCAACCTCAAACTCACTACCATAGACACTTTCACTTTTGAAGACACAGGAGGATTTGCAGAACGACTTCGTCAGTTCTTTGAGAGTACTACAAACGGTATCCGCACTATCTTCGTCAAAGAAGTCCAGACAGACAAGCTTTGTGTCGGGACAACTTGTGTGACTGAATCACAACTCCAACAATTGCTTAATCAGTTAGGTCAATCAGGAAGTGCTCCCACTCCAGCTCCGGAACCAGAAGTAGTAAATCCAGAAGGAGATACTCCTGAAGAGGAAGAAATAGTTACTGATCCATCTCCAGAGGAAACATCTGAAACTACTGTCCCTGAAGAAGAGAGTATTCCAGAGCAAGTAGCCCCTGAATCAAGTCCAGAACCTATACCAGAGACAGTTTCGGAACCTGCTCCAGAAGTTGTGATGCCGTCAGAACCTCCAACTCCTCTAGAATAAGAAAAACACGAGATATCTCGTGTTTTTCTTATTCTGTATTGATCCTGCCCATAGAGGATATATTTGACAAGGTGTCTATATATTTGGTACGATAACTCTATTCGCAGTAATGCGTTTTGTTTTTGTTTCATACTTGTTTTCGAACAAGTATTCTTATTAGAAATTAGTAATTTATGTTGTAATATAAGCATTTTTGCTCGTACTACACCATACAATGCTCATACATATTATATGGCAGCAGAATTCAATCGTACAAAACCTCACGTAAACGTGGGAACAATCGGTCACGTTGACCACGGTAAGACTACTCTTACAGCGGCTATTTTGACTGTACTTAACCGTCAAGGCAATGGATATTCAGCACAAACAAAAGGTGTGAATGATATCGACAAAGCCCCTGAAGAAAAAGCTCGTGGTATTACCATTTCGCTTTCTCACTCAGAATACGAAACACCAACTCGTCACTATGCACACATTGATGCTCCAGGTCACGCTGACTACATCAAAAACATGATTACTGGTGCTGCTCAAATGGACGGTGCAATCATTGTGGTTGCAGCGACAGACGGTGCAATGCCACAAACTCGTGAACACATCCTTCTTGCAAAACAAGTTGGTGTACCAAAGATCGTGGTATTCTTGAACAAGTGCGACATGGTTGAAGATCAAGACATGATCGAACTCGTTGAAGAAGAAATCCGAGAAATCCTTGAAAAACAAGGCTTTGATAAGAATTGTCCAATTATCCGTGGTTCAGGTCTCAAAGCTCTCGAATCATCAGATAACAATGATCCATGGGCAGCAAAAGTACTCGAACTTGCAAACGCACTCGATACATACATCCCAGAACCTGTTCGTGATACAGAAAAACCTTTCCTTATGCCTATCGAAGATATCTTTTCTATCGAAGGTCGTGGAACTGTGGTAACTGGTAAAATCGAACGTGGTATCGTAAAAGTTGGTGAAGAAATCGAAATCGTTGGTCTCAAAGATACACAAAAGACTACTGTTACTGGTATCGAAATGTTCAACAAGCAATTGAAAGAAGGAATGGCTGGTGATAATGCTGGTATCCTTCTCCGTGGTGTAAAGAAAGAAGATCTTACTCGTGGACAAGTGCTTGCAAAAGCAGGATCAGTAACTCCACACACAGACTTTGAATGTGAAGTGTACATCCTTAAAAAGGAAGAAGGAGGTCGTCACACACCATTCTTTACTGGATACAAGCCTCAATTCTACGTTCGTACACCAGACGTAACAGGTGAAGCGACACTTCCAGCAGGAACAGAAATGGTTATGCCAGGTGATACTGTAAAACTTACAGTAAAGCTTGTTGCTCCTATCGCTCTTGAAGACCAAACACGTTTTGCTATCCGTGAAGGAGGTAAGACAGTTGGTGCTGGAGTTGTAACAAAAATTATTGCTTAAACCAAAGAACTGAAAGACGCATAGTGCGACTTTCATCCCTTGAACATTGATATGACTACGACAAAAGCGAAAGTATCAAAAAAATCTCAAACTACTGACGGAGTGGTCAAGTTGCGAATACGCGTACGTGCATACGAGAACAAGATTCTCGATGCCTCAGTGAAACAAATCATTGATACTGCACTTCGTCATGATGCGACTGTAATCGGTCCTATCCCACTTCCAACAGAGATTAAGAAATATACGGTCAATCGCGCATCTTTCGTGTACAAAAACTCACGAGAACAATTTGAGATTCGCACGCATAAGCGTGTGATCGATATCTTGAATCCGTCACCGAAGACCATCGAAGCCCTCACGAACCTCAGTCTCCCTTCAGGAGTTGAGATTGATGTGAAAATGCTCTAAAGAGTTAGGTATTCATTGGAATACCAGATAGTGACTCTATCAATTATTTATTGATGCAATGAGACCGACGAAGTGTATACATTTCGTTGGTCTCCTCTTGCGTTCCCGAACATGAAATTTATCCTAGGAACAAAACAACATATGACCCAGTACTTTATGGAGAACGGCGAAGTCGTTCCTGTAACTGTGGTGGCAGCGAGTCCTATTACTGTGACTCAAATCAAAACACAAGAAACTGACGGCTATACTGCTGTACAGGTTGGTTTTGGTACTCAAAAAAAAGAACGTCTTTCAAAGGCTGTTCTTGGTCACTTGAAAGACCTTGGTGCATTTAAAACATTGAAAGAAATCCGTATCAAAGGTGACATGCCGACACTTGCTGTAGGTGATAGTGTTACTGTTGATACATTTACTGTAGGAGACACCGTCCGTGTGATTGGTGTATCAAAAGGTAAAGGATTCCAAGGTGTCGTGAAGCGTCATGGTTTCAAAGGTGACAAACGATCTCACGGTCGTAAGCACTCAGAACGTAAGCCAGGTTCTATCGGTGGTGGTCTCCGTACTCGTGTACCAAAAGGTATGCGTATGGCGGGTCGCATGGGTACTGACCTCGTTTCTGTAAAAAATCTAAAAGTCGTGCACATTGATGCAGTTAACAACCGCCTCCTTATCAAAGGAGCTGTCCCAGGTCGACGCGGTACTGTACTTGAAATACAAGGATAAGAATTACACTATGGAAACAAAAGTATACAACCAAAAAGGAAAAGAAGTGAGTACTCTTTCACTCCCAGAATCAATCTTCGGAGAGAAGTGGAATGCAGATCTTGTACACCAAGTAGTGGTGTCTATGGAAGCCAACAAGCGTACACCGATTGCTCATACGAAAGATCGAAGTGAAGTCGCTGGAGGTGGTAAGAAACCATGGAAACAAAAGGGTACTGGCCGCGCTCGTCACGGATCATCTCGTTCACCGATTTGGGTGGGTGGAGGTGTGACACACGGACCTCGTAATGACAAAGATTACAGTAAGAAAATCAACAAAAAGATGCGTGTCAAAGCCCTCTACGTTGCCCTTGCTGAGAAAATGCGTCATGGCGAAGTGCTCTTTGTAGATACACTTGATATTGCTGAAACAAAAACAAAAAACGCACACACTGTTCTCCAAGCACTCTCATCAATCAAAGGATTTGATCGTCTTGCTTCTGCAAAGAAGACTATGGCGCACCTTGTTCTTGATACAAAGAATGACACTGTCGAAAAGAGTTTTCGTAATCTCCCACAAGTTGCAGTTGATCTCGTCAAAGATATCAACCCAGTGGATGTATTGCGATATAAATATCTTATTATTACCAACCCAACCGCAAGTCTCGCATTTTTGGAAAGCCGTATGGCCACAAAAAAGCGCGCGTAGTGTAACACCTATATGGCACTCTTAAAGAAAACAAAAAAAGATTCTTCTGCCTCAAAAACAGCAACTGCCAAGAAGTACACACTTACCCGTGATATTTTGATCGGACCACGTGTAACCGAAAAGGCTTCTGTTATGACAGAAAAGAACGCGTTCACATTTGATGTGGCACGCGATGCGACTAAGACAGAAATTGCAAAAGCGATCATGTTGAAGTACGATGTTGTTCCTCTGAAGATTACGACCGTAGTCACTAAGCCACGAATGGTATTCGTTCGAGGAAAAATAGGAACAAAATCTGGTAGTAAAAAAGCTATGGTGTTCCTCAAAAAAGGCGACACGATAGATCTTGCTGCATAATTTTTGTAGCATCTGATACGAGGTAGGCACTCGCACAGAATCATTATTCATTTTTCGAGAAAGCCTTATTCGAAAAAGCATTACTTACATGAAATCATATAAACCAACAAGTCCATCACGAAGAAATATGACGACCAATACGTACAAAAACGTATTGACTGTGTCAGAACCATACAAACCGCTTACGCGAGGTGTAAAGCGCAGTGTGGGTCGCAACAACCAAGGACGTATTACGACTCGCCATAAAGGTGGAGGTCATAAGCGTCTCTATCGTGATGTTGACTTTTCTTACAACAAATTCGAAATCCCAGCAAAGATTCAGACGATTGAATACGATCCAAACCGATCATCATTCATTTCTCTTGTATCATATGCAGATGGTGAGAAGCGTTATGTGCTGACACCAAAAACACTCCGTGTTGGTGATTCATTTATCATTTCAGATAAAGCAACTGCAACACCGGGTAATCGTCTTCCTCTTCGTTTGCTTCCAGTTGGTACATTCGTGTACAACGTAGAAGTAAAACCAAAGGGTGGAGCAAAGATCGCTCGATCTGCAGGTATATTCGCACAAGTTGTGGCGAATGCTGATGGATACACGAACTTGAAAATGCCATCATCTGAAATCCGTAAGGTGTCAGAGAACTGCTGGGCATGTATCGGTACTGTTTCAAACGAAGAATACAAACTTGTAAACTTCGGTAAAGCAGGACGTTCACGATGGAAGGGTATTCGCCCAACTGTTCGTGGTACTGCCATGAACCCAGTCGATCACCCTCACGGTGGAGGTGAAGGACGACAAGGTCGTGGTCTCCGACGTGCGAAAAGCATGTGGGGTAAGCCAACCGGCAAGGGTCAGAAGACTCGTACTCCAAAGAAATACTCAAATGTCTTCATCGTATCTCGTCGAAAAGTCGGCAAGACACGAAAAGGCAAGTAGTATCTCTCATAAAAAACCCACACGTATTGTGTGGGTTTTTTATATGCATGATATACTTTCACTATGAAAAAAGATGTAGAGCGATATACCTTACGTGCTCGTGCAAAGAGTTTCTCGTATGCATTTCGAGGCATGGGACTCTTCTTTCGTACACAGCCCAATGCTGTCCTCCATGCGTGCGTAGGAGGCATGGTGATTGTATTAGGACTGTATTATCATATCTCTCGTATAGATTGGATTGCACTCTGTATTGCTATCGGCATGGTGCTTATTGCAGAAGCATTCAATACTGCTATTGAAATAGATATCAATCTAACCTCTCCTGACTTTCATCCTTTTGCGCGAGATACGAAAGATGTAGCAGCTGCCGCGGTACTCATCTCAGTATTTGTTGCATGTGCGATTGGCTTGTTTGTGTTTGTTCCGTATATATTCGCATAAGTATTATCCCCATATATAGTTGTTGGTATTCTGAGGTGGGGTATAATAAGACTATTAATAAATTATTCAATAATATTGTAATGAAAAAAATTCTTTCAGTTTTCTTGTTTACGATTCTTGCTGTTTCTGTAACTCACGCAGAAGGTCTTGTGTATACATCTGGTACAGGTGGTCCATACAAACCAACATTTACCTTCAGTAACACTCTTCGTTTTAATACAAAAAGTAATGATGTGGTAGAACTTCAAAAAACACTTATTTCAAAAGGGTATCTTAAGGCTGGTGCAACAGGATATTTCGGTAAACTGACATTTGCTGCAGTGAAGGCATTCCAAAAAGATAACAAATTAAAAGATGATGGTATCGTTGGTAAAGTAACAAAAAATCTTTTGATACAAGAAATAAACGCACCTATTTCTAATGGAACACCAGAAGTTAATCTTTCTCCAATAAGTACTACTGTGACAACAGGGGGAACTATTGTTCCAGTACCACAAAGTAATATTTCTGCAACTCAATGGAGTCATATTGTTGTTAATGGTGTCTCAATTCCTTATCCCTCAAATTGGCAAGTTAGAAATCCAGATACCTCAACTTGTGGCCAAATGCAAGGAATCATGTGTCTATCATCTCTTGGTCAGAATGGATTTTTGTCTTATAAAATATATAATCCTTCCATTTCTTCAGTAGAAGATCAGAATGCAATCTATATTAGTCCTATGAATTGTAGTACCACAGCATACTCATGTCCATTGAGCTCATTGCCAAGTATTACTCCAACAGCTCAGGTGCACACTGTGGGAGCTTGCATGGAAATTCAAACTCCAGGTATTAATGCTTCTGTAACATCTGTTTATAATCAAATAATAAACCAAGTTCCGTCTTCATTAAATTCAAGTAGTGGTTGTACAAATGAAGGATAAGTTATTTAAGTTATGGCAAAAAACCGACCATTTGGTCGGTTTTTTGCTTTTTATGTATACTGAAAAAAGTACAATTTTTCGCCCATATCTCAAATACTGCCTAAATAGTTGACTTTATTTTTAATTTTGATACTATAGACCTGAGCTCACTTGGGCTTTTTTAATTAGTGCAGTTAGTGTCTTCTACACAGAAGGCACCTCAGTGTAATATAGTTCGCATTGCGGACTTTCTCTAAAAAACAGGATGACAAGATCACTCAAAAAAGGACCATATGTTGATGAACGCCTTTTGGCAAAAATCAAAGGAAAAAAGCCTATAGAAACAGGGCTTATTAAGACATGGGCACGTGCGTCACAAATCTCTCCAGAAATGATTGGATTCATGTTTGGCGTGCACAATGGCAAATCACACCTTGAAGTACTTGTTACTGAAGACATGGTCGGTCACCGTCTTGGCGAATTCTCTCCTACGAAGAAATTCATCCGTCATGGAGGTAAAATGCAAAAAGAACTAGAGCAAAAGAAGAAAGAAGCTGAAATCTCAGCTGCAAAAGCCGCAAAATCTTCAACAACTGACACTAAGAAAAAATAGTCCATCCTATCTTATTACATCATTATGAAAGCAAGTCTCAACAATTACAGACAGTCTCCTCGAAAAGTTCGCCTTGTAGCGGATTTGATCAAGGGCAAGAAGATCGCTGATGCAGAAGTACAGCTTTCTTTCCTTGCGAAGCGTTCATCACTTCCGATCAAAGTACTCCTTATGAGTGCGGTCGCAAATGCTGGCGTGCAAGGATTTGCACCTGAAACACTTATCGTCAAAAACGTTCGTGTTGATAAAGGTCTTATCATGAAGCGTATGATGCCACGTGCTCGAGGAAGTGCGTATCGTATCAACAAGCGCACCAGTCATGTGATCGTCGAACTTGCAATCATGGCTCCAAAAAAGGAAAAATTTGTAAAGACAGAAGCTGTAGCAGAAAAGACTAAGAAAAAAGCCCCTGTTGCAAAAAAGACCGCTGTAAAGAAAACAACAACCAAGTAATCCGATTATCTAAGATTTTATGTCAAAAAACGTCCACCCATATGCACATAGATTAGTTGTCCTCCGAGACGGGAAGTCTCGCTGGTTTGCTAGTCAAGGAAAGTACAAGAGTCTCTTGCAGGCTGATGTATTGATCCGTGAATATATCCAAAAGAAACTTCGTGGATATTATGTTTCAGGTGTCGAAATAGAACGCAACCAGAAGACTATGCGTGTGATCATCCGTACATCACGTCCAGGTATGATTATCGGACGCAATGGTGAAGGTGTTACAACACTCAAAGCAAACATCCTCAAGCTCCTCGCAAAAGGCAAAGTAGCAATCCCTTCAGATTTCAAGCTTGATATCGTTGAGGTAGCAAATCCTGATGCAGATGCAACTATCGTGGCATACAGTGTCGCAGAAGGTCTCGAAAAGCGTCTTCCTTTCCGTCGTGTACTCAAACAGATGGTAGAAAAGGTGATTGCAGATCGTTCTGTAAAAGGAGTTCGTATCCTTCTCGGAGGTCGTCTCGGTGGTGCAGAAATTGCCCGCAGTGAACAAATCAAGCGTGGTGCAATCCCGCTTCAAACATTCCGTGCTGATATTGACTTCGCACGTGAGAAGGCATACTTGACTTACGGTGTCATTGGTATTAAAGTATGGATTTATAGAGGCGAAGTTTTTGAAGCAGATAAGAAACACACGAAATAATATATATGCTAGTCCCAAAGAAAGTTAAATATCGCAAATGGCAATCACATCGTAAGAGTGACGCCCGACTTGCAAAGCCAGACACTCGTGGCAATACGATCTCATTCGGTTCTTTTGCTTTGAAAGCAGAAACACCGGCACGTGTTCGTTCAAACCAACTCGAGTCTGCTCGTAAGGTAATGTCTCGTACACTTACCAAAGTCGGCAAATTCTGGATTCGTGTTTTCCCTGATCGACCGATTACTCGTAAACCTGCCGAAGTATCGATGGGTAAGGGTAAGGGAGATCTCGACGGATACTGTTTTGAAGTCCGCCCAGGTCGTATTATTTTTGAAGTAGATGGCGTATCAGCGGAAATTGCAAAAGAAGCACTCCGCAAGGCTGGAACAAAATTACCAGTAAAGACTCGCATCATAAGCCGAGAATCATAATATGAAAAAACAAGAAGACTTCTCAAAACTATCAGATGCTGAAATTCAAAAGGAAGTTATCGCAACTCGCGAAAAGCTTCGTCAGTTTAGATTCAGTCAAGTTACCACTCGAACAAAGAACGTGAAAGAAGGTTCACTCCTCAAGAAACGTATTGCTCGATTGTTGACTACAACAAACAAACCAAAGAACGCATAACGTATGAAAACAACAACAGTCACAAAACAAAATAAAGTCTTAAACGGTGTCGTTGTCTCAGACAAGATGGACAAGACTGTTGTCGTGTCTGTGACACGCTTCGTTAAGCATCCGAAATATCAAAAGTTCGTGAAGATCAGCAAGAAGTACAAAGCGCACGATGAGAACAATGCGCACAAGGTCGGTGATATTATTGAGATTGTTGAATCTCGACCACTGTCTAAAGACAAACATTTTACCGTAGTTGCATAGCCTCAAGGCGAATTAATATATGATTCAAGATGGAACAGTAGTAAAGATTACAGATAATGCCGGCGGTAAAGTTGGCAAGGTGTTCAAGGTACCAGGTGGTGCACATCGTCGCTATGCAGGTATTGGTGATACCGTTATTATCTCTGTAAAAGTTGCAGAACCTCGTAAGGGTGTTAAGAAGAAGGATGTACACCATGCTGTTGTTGTGCGCACTCGTGCAGCACATCGTCGTAAGGATGGGTCATACATTCGCTTTGATGATAATGCAGTAGTAATCCTCGAAAAAGGCAAGAAAGATCCAAAAGCAGGTCGTATCTTCGGTCCTATTCCACGTGAGCTTGCAGAACGTGGATATCAGAAAATCGTTTCTCTTGCACAAGAGGTACTATAATTTTTATATATGAAAATCAAAAAAGGAGACAATGTAATAGTAATCACTGGACGCGATAAGGGTAAGAAAGGAACTGTCGTGAAAGCACTTCCAACAATCAATAAAGTTGTGGTTGAAGGAGTGAATATGCGCAAGAAGCACCAGAAACCTCGCAAGAGTGGAGAGAAGGGTAGTATGATCGAAACACCTCGACCATTGCACGTATCAAATGTGAAGAATACTGATACTGCTTCTAAGAAGAAAGTGGCTTCGAAGAAAAAGGCTGCATAATATTTGTATACTTATATGAAAACTATTAAAGAAATCGAAAAAACAGCATATGCAAGTCTCAAGGATCGCTTCGGATACAAGAATCCTATGGCTGCTCCACGTTTCGTGAAGATCGTGGTGAATTCTGCTACTGGTTCTGGTATCAAGCGTGACCCAAAGCGTAATGAACTTGTGATGAGTCGTCTTGCGAAGATAACTGGTCAAAAGCCAACTGTTCGTGCTGCAAAGCAATCTGTTGCGAGTTTCAAAGTTCGTCAAGGAGATCCTATCGGTGTATCTGTAACACTCCGCGGTGCACGAATGTACTCTTTCCTCGAAAAGTTCTTCAACGTTGCGATTCCTCGTACAAAGGACTTCCGTGGTATTGAGCGCAAGATCGTAGACGATATCGGCAACCTCACTCTCGGTATCAAAGAACACACAATCTTCCCTGAAGTTGCTGATGAAGAATTGAAAGACGTGTTTGGTCTCAGTCTCACCATGGTGACGACTGCAAAGACAAAAGACGAAGCTCTCGCATTCTTTGATCTCATCGGATTCCCATTCAAGAAATAATTTTATACTATACAAAAAACACCACAGAATATGTGGTGTTTTTTGTATCTGGGGATAATATTGCTTGCAACATGGTCGTCATAGGGGGTACACTAAGTATGTTAAACAATAATTTATTTTACAAAACATATGATACAAAAAGAACATATTCTCGGAGTGTTGGTTGGTATTATTGCAATTACTGGTGTCCAGATTGCAACACAAATGCAAATGCAAAGAATTGCTCAACAAGTAGAAATGGTGCAAGACAATATTTCTGCAAGAGTCATCGATTCTCTTGATGAGGAAAAAATTTTAGATCCAGAAGATTCTTTTACTCAGAAAGAACTTCTTGAATTGGATACATTAATGCAAAGTGTGAATAAGATCATTACCACAAGTGGTGATTTTGATCCACCTTCAATTTCACTTTGGAATCGAATAAGAAGAGTAATTTGTAGAGACACTCATGGTTACTGGACTCCTGCACCCGAAAGTGATTGTGACTGGCCTATGGTTGTTGATCAAAGTGCTCCTGTTATACAAGAATAATGTATATCATATAAAAAACCGACCTCGTGTCGGTTTTTTATATGATATAGTGTGTCTATGAAATATACGTATATAGATATTCACTCGCACTTGAATCTCTCACCGCTGTATGAACGACGAGAAGAAATAGTTGTACTCTTGCGAGAAAAGAATGTAGCGACGATTACTATTGGGACAGACCTTGCGACCTCACAGAAGGCAGTTGATCTGGCGCATGAGTATCCAGATGTATTATTTGCGTGTGTTGGATTACATCCTGCTGACAATGCAGAAGAAATATTTGATATGGATGTATATGAAGCACTTGCTCGTGATGGAAAGGTGGTCGCGATTGGCGAATGTGGACTTGATTATTTTCGAGACCAATCTGAAGAAAATAAAACCCGTCAAAATGAAATTTTCTTACAACACATCGCACTCGCACAAAAGGTACAGAAACCCCTCATGATCCATGCTCGACCAAGTAAGGGGACAATGGATGCCTATGAAGACGTACTCACTATCCTTGAATCTACAGAAGATTACCCACGGGTAAATTTCCATTTCTTTGTTGGAGATATTCCAATTGCAAAACGTATCCTCTCAATAGGAGGTACGATGTCATTTGATGGACCAATAACCTTTAGTCACGACTATGATGAAGTGATCGCATTTCTCCCAATTGAATCGATTATGGCAGAAACAGATGCGCCATTTGCTGCACCTGCGCCATACAGAGGCAAGACCTGTGAACCATGGATGGTCGAGGAGATCATCGCTCGTATTGCCGAGATTAAACAACTTCCTCGAGAAGATGTTGTACGTATACTGACTGCAAATGCTTTACGTGTGTTTGCTTTGACAGAATAAGTGATTTTTGTTACAGTAGAGCCATGATTCCCGTTCGAGATAGCCCTTTTGTGGCTTTCTCGCAAGGTCCGAAATGGGAACTTTTTAACCGTTATTTATTATCCAGTCTCACGACTGGATCTCGTTATGGAAAATACAATACAAGATACAGAAACACGTATGTATGAACTCTCATACCTACTCGTGCCAACACTTGATGAAGAGACTGCTACAGGTAAAGCAGTAGAGGAACTCAAGAAGCTTATTTCAGAAAAAGGTGGTACAATCTTTGATGAAGAGGCTCCTCGCATGATCCCGCTTGCGTATGAAATGCGTCCAACAATCATGAACAAGAACTATCGTTTCTCTGAAGGATACTTCGGATGGATCAAGTTCGATATGATCGGTGAAGACACTATCGTTTTGCGTGATGCGCTCCGTCTCTCAGAAACAGTATTCCGATTCATGATCATCCACACCGTTCGAGAATCAGTAGTCCGCAAGGTTACTATTCGTTCAGAAGCTCGTCGTTCAAAGAAAGATGACGAAGTACTCGCAGATGCGCTTGAAGAAGGTGCTGTCCAAGAGGAAGTTGTTGTTGATGCGCCTGTTGAAGAAGAAGCTGTAGCAGTAGAAACAGCAGTCGAATAAATTTACTAAACATAATATATTTTCGTTATGTATCTCAATAAAGTACAACTCATCGGTAATCTTACTCGTGATCCAGAAATGAAAGCACTCCCAAATGGGACAAAAGTTACTTCTTTTGCACTTGCAACAAATCGTACCTACAAGGATCAATCTGGTGCAAAGAAAGAGTCTACTGAATATCACAATCTTGTGTCTTTTGGACGACAAGCAGAAGTGATCGCACAGTATGCAAAAAAGGGAGCAAGTTTGTATGTCGAAGGACGATTGCAGACACGCAGTTGGGATGACAAAACTTCAGGTGAGAAGAAATATCGCACTGAGATTCTTGTCGAACAATTCCAACTTGGACCACGTGCTTCAGGTTCTGGTATGTCACAAAGTGCACCAACATCAACTGGACCAGCTCAAAAAACTGAAAAGCAAGACGATGATTTTGGTGGCAGTATTGAGTATCCAGACGAAAGTATTAATCTTGACGATATTCCGTTTTAATCAAATTTTATGAAACAAGACTATTTTTCAGCAAATAACATCAAACACATCGACTACAAAGATGTTGAAATGTTAAAAAAATTCTTGAATCCAAGTGCTCGTATTCTTTCTCGAAAACGCACAAATCTGATAGCAAAAAATCAGCGTAAACTCGAGAATGCAATCAAGCGTTCACGATTCATGGGATTGCTACCCTTTGTGTCAAAATAAAGAGGTAACTTACAAAAAACACCACAATCTGTGGTGTTTTTTGTATTACTATTGACAATATGCCATAAAATGATGTATAAATAAATTAGAAATAAACAATATGTAACTCTAAAAAACAATAAAATATGAAAAAAATACTCTGTATTGTTGTAATGTGCATGGTTGCACATACAACACAAGCCCAATTTCCTCAATTACCATTACCGTATGATACTTTACTTGGTGGTAATAAGGTCGATTGTTTTACTTCGGCTCAAAGAGACCCGATTGATAGTACCTTGATTGTTTGCGGATATACCAAATCTGCGATATCTGGGAATCATGGAGACTATGATGGCTGGGTCGTTAAATATGATTCCTTCGGAGATACTCTTTGGAGTGTGTGTGTAGGAACCAGTGGTTCTGAATTTTTATACAGCATTGTAATACTTCCCGATGGAAATTATATGGCTGTTGGTTCTTTCGAACCACTTTTTAATGGATTCTTGCCTCCTGGATATCACGGAGGTGGTGATATTCTTCTGGTAAAAATACACAAAGAAGGGACAATCATGTGGCAAAAATATATTGGAGGTTCGTTAGGTGAACTTGCAAACAAGATCATTTTGGAACCATCAGGAACTTCTTGTGTCATCGTTGGAGAAACTGGATTATCAGCATCTATCGATGGTGATTTTCAGAATTGCGCTTCCCATGGAAACATGGATGGATTTATCATGAGTGTTGATTGCGACAGTGGAAATGTTTCTATTGTCCATCTATTTGGTGGATCTGCACAAGATAGGATCAAAGATATCATTCTTTGTGATGATGGCTGTTTTGCACTTGCTGGTTGGACTTTTTCCAACATAGCTGGAAATCATTCAACAACAGATAATGATATGTGGGTTTTAAAAATAGACCAAAATTATAACTTTGTGTGGCAACTTTGTGTTGGCAATACAGGATCTGAAAGTGGTTGGTCTATAGTGGAGTCGTCAGGTAATCTCTTCGTGGGTGGATGTACCCGTTCATGGCCGAATATGCCTGGAGATATACTAAGCTCTCAATTAAGAGGAGATGCAGATGGGATAATTGCAAAAATATCATCTACTGGCAGTTTACAATGGGTAAAAACATATGGTGGGACATTGGATGATTTTGAGTTATTTTTAACAAAAAATCCATACACAAATGATCTTATTGCTTTTGGAATTAGTGTATCTTCAGATATGCACCTTTCTAGTAATTCTGGCGATGAAGACACATGGGTTTTTGTTTTTGATCAACAAGATGGCATCATAACAAGTACGATTATGTGCGGTAAACCTGGGCATGAAGCAATATGGTCTATAGTACCATTAGCTGGGAATCATTTTATAGGTTTTGGCGAGTACGCACCTACAAATTTCTCTGTCCCTTGGGATGGATGGGTAATAAGTACTATTGAAACATTTCAACCTCATCTATCAAGTGTTATTACAAACACACATAGGTCAAGTGTTGGTACTTTTAATATCTATCCTAACCCAACCTCAGATATGATCAGGATATCGATACCATCTGAAAGTATTCGCAATACAGTAACAATATATAACATCAATGGCCAAGTTCTGTTTTCAGAACAAACCAGTGATATGATATATACTATTGATCTTGCACCATGTTCTCATGGAACGTATATGGTTGAAATAAGAAATGATACACAGCTATTTAGACAGTGTATTGAAAAACTGTAATACAATAATGTATTACAAAAGCCGATGAATTTTCATCGGCTTTTTTATTGGGGGATTATTTTTGTGCGCGTTCTACGTATTCACCATTTTCAGTATTGACGACAATGTTGTCTCCAATATTGATGAAGAGTGGGGCACTGATAACCGTGCCGTTTTCGAGAGTTACTGGTTTGTTGCCACTATTTGCGCTATTGCCTTTTATAGAAGGTGGAGCATCTTTGACCAAGAATTCCATTTTGATTGGAACTTTTACGGAGATGATTTGTTCTTCGTCTCCGTCATCATAGACGAGTGCTGTCACGGTATTGTTATCTTTAAGGAATTTTGATGCGTCACCAAGGAGTTTTTCTTCAAGTTTGAAGCGATTTTTGAGATCTTTTGGATCAACGAACCAAAATTCACTCTTGTTTTTATACAAAAAAGTCACATCACGTTTTGTAATATCCGCTTCTTCTGCCTTGTCTGAACCTTGAAAACTTGTCGTAAATGTACGTCCTGTGGTGAGACTGCGCAATTTGACTTGATTTTGAGGTTTACGTTGTTGTGTACGAGCAACATGAGATTCCATGACTTCACATGGTTGATTCTCGTATACGATTATTTTCCGTTCTTTGATCTCGTTGTATTCAAGTAGTGCCATAATATCTTTGTTTTAATAGGTTTTTTAGTAAAAACCCCAAAAGGGGATTTGATATAGTATATCAAATAAAGGACAAAAGTCTATTTTTTGTAGATATGTATTGACAATATGCTATAAAATGGTGTATAATTCAACCAGAAACCTTTAAAAACAAAACAATGAAAAAAACAACATTCTTTAACTTGATACTAATTGTGGTATCTTCAGTACTTTTTAGTACTACTTCTTTATATGCTCAAACGCCTGCACCTTCATGGTCATCATGCTTAGGTGGGGTTGGTAGAGATGAGTTTTGGAGCGTGTGTCCTGTTGGCACAGGTGCTAATAATAAAAATGTGCTTATGGCTGGGTTCTCAACTTCATCGGGATTAAATACCTATGATACTCTTGATACTCTTGGAAATGGAGCAGGTGATGCAATATTGCATAAAAAAGATAATGACGGGAATGATGTTTTCCTCAACAATTATGGAGGAATCCAAGGCGAAATGTTCTATAAGGCTGTTGAACTTGCTGATAAAGGATATCTTGCTATCGGTGTCACATTCTCTCCCTTTCCTGGATTTCATGGTGGTACTGATGTGTTTGTTGTAAAAACAGATTCTTCTGGTAATGAAATCTGGAAAAAAGTGTATGGTGGAACTGGAGGTGAAGAAGCACGAGATGTGTGTGTTATAGGAGATACAGCATTTCTCTTTGGAGCAACAAATTCAAATAACTTTGATTTTCCGGGTAATCATGGAGATATAGACGCCTTTATATTAAAGATACGCGTATCTTCCGGTGCCTTTATTTCAAGTGAGTTATTTGGTGGAACTTCTATAGATCGTTTTCAATCTGGTTGTGTTTTGTCCAATGGAAACCTTGTAGGAAGTGGTCTTACTAATTCTACTGATGGTGACCTTGTTACAGCAGGAGGACACCCAAACTCTTCAGGGTGGGTGTATGACATGTTTACATTGTGTGCAAGCCAAAATCTTGATATACAATGGGCAAAATGTGTTGGTAGTAACACCGGAGGTGAACATGTGTCATCAATGGTTGTAATCAACGATCATATTTTTATTGCAGGGACTTGTGGTCCCTGGGAAGACGGAGATGTTACTCATACACTGGGTGGGACGTACGATGCCGCACTTGCCAAACTCGATACCGCTGATGGAAACTTGCATTGGTTTAAAACATTTGGTGGTTCACTAAATGAATATGACCCTATTGTTAAAGAATCTGTATCTGGAAACCTATTTTTTGGGTTTTCAAGTGAATCTTCCGATAGTCAACTGACTGTGAATAATGGTCTGTATGATGAGTCAGTATTTTTACTCGATTTGAATGGAGGTATACAATGGACAAACACTTTCGGTGGTGCAGAAGACGATTGGCTAAGGGATATTTTACCTGGAGATATGGATGATTATATTACAGTAGGTTCTACAAGAGGTTCCCATCCAGGATATCTTGGAGGTTTTATGGATGCATTGTTGGTCGGATCGTATTTTCCGTTTCAAAGACAATCGATGCTTGTTGCTACTAATTTAGTTAATAATGAATTAACTAAATTAATTAATATATATCCAAATCCAACTTTAGATAAGATCAGGATTACATTACCGCCTGAAACTACAAACAATACAGTAACCATCTATAATCTTTCTGGCCAAGTTCTGTTTTCAGAACGAACTAGTGAAGTGATATACATTACTGACCTCGCACAGTTCGCACAAGGTACATATGTTGTGGAAGTTAAGAATAGTAAAGGTGTCTTTCGAGACCGTGTACAAAAATTGTAATACGGAATATGTATTACAAAAGCCGATGAATATAATTCATCGGCTTTTTTAGTGGGGAATTTATAGAGAGATGTTATTCTGCAGCGCTTGATACTTGGATTTCACCGAAACGTGCACGGATTTGTTTCAAGATATCTGCACTGAGTTTTGGATTTTCTTTTAGATATGTACGTGTTGCGTCATATCCACGTCCAAGTTTCACTTCTTCGTTTGTTTTCGGATCTGTGTATGTGTACGAAGACCCTGTTGATTTACCAATGATACCGAGTTTTTCTCCAAGAGCGATAATCTCTCCTTCATGAGAAATACCTTCACCGTAGATAATATCGAACTCTGTTTGTTTGAATGGGGAAGCGACTTTGTTCTTCACAACCTTTACCCGAGTACGACCACCAACTACTTCTTCACCTTTTTTAATTTGAGCGATGCGGCGGATATCAAGACGGACAGATGTATAGAATTTGAGCGCCTTTCCTCCTGGTGTTGTTTCTGGATTACCAAACATGACACCGATTTGCATACGGATCTGGTTGATGAAGATAACCACTGTATTTGAACGAGCAACTATTGCGGTGAGTTTACGGAGTGCTTGAGACATCAATCGTGCTTGTTTCCCGACGTGTGATTGACCCATATCTCCTTCAATTTCGTCTTTTGGAGTAAGTGCGGCAACTGAGTCGATGACTACGACATCAATTTTACCAGAACGAACAAGACTCTCGGTGATTTCAAGCCCTTGTTCTCCTGTGTCTGGTTGAGAGATAAGAAGGTCTTTTATCTTTACTCCAAGGTTTGCTGCATAATCTGGATCCATTGCGTGTTCTGCATCAATATACGCACACACACCACCCATTTTTTGTGATTCTGCCACAATATGGAGCGCAAGAGTTGTTTTACCACTTGATTCTGGTCCAAATATTTCAATAATACGCCCGCGCGGTACACCACCGACACCAAGTGCCATATCGAGCCCAAGTGATCCAGTAGGGATAACATTTACTCCACGTTTTGGGGCATCACCGAGTTTCATGATTGCTCCTTCTCCAAATTTTGTTTGAATCGCTTTGATTGTATCTGCGATCTCAGCACCATCACTTTCTGATTTTTGTTTTTTTACTGCTTTTTTTGCAAATGCCATAAATATTTTAAAAATTAACTATTATCTGTATTCTTTGCGACATATACGCGATACTCTTTCGTAGTAAGTGTATCAAATTTATCTTTTGCGTGCACGGTAATGATTGAATATCCAGGGGAGAGAAGTATCGTGTCACTGAAGACTCCTTTTTGGTCAATCTGGATATTTTTGCCATTAATCTCAAGTACTGTTGCGGGTTTTGCTATACCGTGGAGTGTAACAAGAGGATTATCGAGCATACTGCCATTGATGACACCTTCGACAGTAAGTTTGACTCCGTTACGCAAGTCACTTGTTCGAGAAAAAGCAAATCCTACAATGAAGAGAAGTAAGAAGAAAATAACACTGGTGCGAATTTTGAATCCAAGTGATGTTGCCATATATTAGAGTGTTTCTCCTGTTGTCATAGTATCTTCGACCGATTCTTGTATAGAACCTTGTGGGCGTTCTAGTACTTCACGTGGCTTTGCGCCATTTCCTGGCCCGACAATACCTCGTTCTTCAAGTATATCGATGAGGCGTGCAGCTCGTGCATACCCAATACCAAGTTTGCGTTGCAAGAAGGAAGTAGATGCCTTGCCTGTCTGAATAACAGTGACTCGTGCTTCTTCGTAGAGGTCATCATCAGCACTGTCTTCCATACTGCTTTCAAATATTGATTTGTCTTGTGTCACTGTTCCAGTGAGTTCGATGGTGCTTGGAAGTTCGTCACGATATGTTTCAGAGAGGTATTTGACCACTTTCTTCACTTCATCCTCAGAAATAAATGCAGATTGCAGACGTTCTGGCTGTTGTCCATCGCCAGAAGAGTAGAGCATATCACCAGCACCAAGGAGTTTTTCAGCACCAGTAGCGTCGAGAATGGTGCGTGAATCGATTTGTGATGCTACTTTGAGTGCGACACGAGTAGGAATATTGGCTTTGATGAGGCCAGTAATAACATTAACATCAGGTCGTTGTGTAGAAAGAATGAGGTGAATACCGACAGCACGAGACATTTGAGCAAGACGGACAATTGCAGATTCAAGTTCACGAGGGAAGGCTTGCATAATATCTGCAAGTTCATCAATCACAATGACGATATACGGCATCTTGTCTGGAGCCCCTGCTTCAAGTGGATCGTTTTTGTTTGGCTTATATTGCTTCACGATACCGTCATGATATGACTCGATATTCTGAACAGACTCAGCTTGAAGAATGTCATATCTTCGATCCATTTCTTTTGCTGCCCATTTGAGTGCAAGAATAGCTTTCTTTGCGTCTGTAATGACCGGCGTAAGGAGGTGGGGGATTTTGTTATACAATGTAAGTTCAACACGTTTTGGATCCACCATGATGAGTCGGAGTTCTTCTGGTCCATTTCGATAGAGGAGTGATGTGATGACAGTATGAATAGCTACAGATTTTCCAGATCCAGTTGTTCCTGCAATGAGTCCATGTGGCATCTTTGCTACGTTACTAAAGACATTTTTTCCAGAGATGTTTCTTCCGAGTGCCACAGTGAGTGGTTTTTGTGCGTGTTGGAATTTGTCGTCAGAAAGAAGTGACGCAAGTCCAACAGTAGCTTTTGTTTTGTTTGGCACTTCAATACCAACAAGTGATTTGCCGGGAATCGGTGCTTCGATACGGATCGGATGTGCAGCAAGTGCAAGTCCGAGGTCATTTTGAAGAGCAACAATACGAGACACCTTCACTCCTTGCGCTGGCTTGAGTGCGTAGCGAGTCACGGTCGGTCCGATAGTAATCTCGTCCATCTCG
This sequence comes from Candidatus Nomurabacteria bacterium, assembly GCA_020846455.1. Classification (GTDB taxonomy): domain Bacteria; phylum Patescibacteriota; class Minisyncoccia; order Phycocordibacterales; family UBA9973; genus JADLDV01. Next base: position 4,223 of record JADLDV010000027.1, on the reverse strand, counting down.
ACGAGTATACCGAAGTTCTCAAGTGTACGCTTGATGATATTTGAGTTTGCTTTTATGTCACCAACATTAGGCTTACCTTTGTCACGTTCTAGAAGGGAGAGTGGTGGTGGTACATACACTGAATGTGTTTTCTTTGGACGTGCCATCATTTCAGGGATCTCATCGGATAGTTCTTCTTCAGATACTGTTTCTGTTTCTTCAGGTTCTTGTTGTGGTGGTTCAGGTCGAGGTTCGGGTGTTTGTACTGGTCGCTCATCATTATCTTCTGTAGTGTCTACCACTGTTGCTTCTTGTGCGATTTTTCTTCGCAATCGTGCCTCACGAATACGTTCTATTATATGTGCAAAGTTCGGGAATTTATCAAAAAGTATAACGAGTGAAATCACTACGATTGTTGAAAGGAAGAGGATGCCAATTTGTTTTTCAAAAAGCTTTACAAATGGCCATGCAACAATATGTCCAATGTAGCCTCCTGCTCGAAGTGTATTGGTGCTGACGATATCAATAATCCCGAGCCCACCAAGCATGACGAGTGTTGAACTTATCATGTGTGCAGTCATGATATTGGCACGTTCTGTTCTGATAAATGATGCACCAAGGAGAATCAATGTTGTCGGGACAAGGAAATATCCAATACCGAAGAGTTGTTTGAAGAGACTATAAGTTGCATCTCCTGCAGGTCCTGCTCGGTGGAATGAAGCCGCAATAAAAAATAGAGCAAACACAAAAAAGACGAGAGAAAAGATACCGTATTTTGTTTGTTCACTGATCGTAATCAGGGGTTCTTTTTCTTCAGGTTGCTTTGATTTTGGGTGTGGTTTTTTACTGCGGTTCTTTTCCTCATATTTTGTTTCTGTTCTTGCCATATATGGCTTTATTTTATCACGTCTGACAACAAACACAGAAATATACTACAATATAAAAAATACACATACCCTTGTTATTTTGCCTTGTCCCATATATACTTATGACCAATAGAGTGTATACAAAAAGACAGATGAGTGTGTCTTATAAAAACATACTAAGAAAAATACAAAAGGACAAGATAAAGGACTAATAATATACTTATAAAACAAGGATATGAACAACAAACGAGACAATCAGCCAGAGAGAAAAACACAGCAAGCAAGCGATACTCGTGATGCTATGCAACTGCGTGCAAAGAAACTTGTCACCGCACTCTATATGGTTACGGACTGTATAGAGACACACGACCCACTCAGATACACACTCAGGTCGCTGTCGATTGATCTCCTGTTTGAGATGAGAGAGCTCGGCGCACAATCAAGCTCAGAACAACATTTTTATGAAACAGAAGTTATCCACAGTATTGATGCTATTACCGAAGAGTTGGATATTGCATATACTATTGGGTTTATATCAGAAATGAACCATTCTATATTGTCTCGTGAATTTCGTGTATTGAAAGATGCTATTTTGGCACGACAAGCAAGTCGCTATATCGGAGATGTTCGGACACTCTTTGGGACGAGCGATCATGCAGAGCGACTTATTTTTCCAAAAGATTTATTTACTGAAACTGACGTAAAAAAGGATATAAAGGACAAGTATCCGAGCACTCCTGTAGCACCAACTGTTTCTTCACCAAGTACTTTTTTCAGACCAGAGAGTGCTACTCATCAAAAGATTAAAAAAGGACAAATTGTACCGGAAGACGATAAAAAAGATAGAAAAGAAAAGATACTCAATATTATAAAAGACAAGAAACAGGTCATGATAAAAGACATTGTGACGAGTATTACTGGATGCAGTGAGAAGACGATTCAACGGGAACTTTCAGCTCTCGTCGCCCAAGGTGTCCTTAAGAAGATCGGAGAGAAGCGATGGAGTAGATACGAGCTCAGATAGTATCTGGTAATGTAATTTATAACCATTCTAAAAAATTACCTCAGTATTCGTACTTGAGGTGATTTTTTATAAACATGTTTACCTTAGGATGTTGTGTTATTCGTTCTAGATACTATACTTAGGTATGTGCATATACGTGGCGTTTTTTTTGTAATTATGCTAGTATATGTACATGTATCGAAGTGGCCCATAATTGGGTTTTTCGGTACTTGCGGAGTGATCATTGAAAACAAATAATAACAAAGTCACGTATCTCTTATTAGTAGAGCGTGACTTTTGGTACTGTTTTTTACAATGGTTATCCGTATCAGCCCTGTCGACAGGGGAGATGCGTATCTTGGTTCACGCCAAGATAAATCCTTGTAATTGTGATTCGTCACAATAACCTGATTCTCTGTGGTAACGCAGTGAATCAAATATTGTTTCTTTTATATAGTGCACATTTTTGGTTTTCGTCGAAATCAATTAAACAGTGCACGTACTGTCAGTCATTGTTTTTCTTTATTGAGAAATGAGGTTGGTCAGTGCAAAATCTTACACAAACTATTTATGATTAAAAAATCTTCATTTGCGAAGTTCGCAGCTGGATTCGTTGCTCTTGCAACTATCCTTACTGCATCTTCAGCATCTGCTGCATACAACTTCACGACAACCCTTAAACAAGGTTCACGTGGAGCTGCAGTTATGGAGCTCCAAAAAGCTCTTAACATGTGTGCAGACACACAAGTTGCGGCTTCTGGCGTAGGTTCAATGGGTATGGAAACATCAACATTCGGACCTGCTACAAAAGCAGCTGTTATGAAATTCCAAGCTAAACATGGTATTACACCAGTAGCTGGTCTTTTCGGTCCTCTTACTCGCGCTAAAATGAATGCAACAGGTTGTGGTACAACAGTATCTACAACTCTTCCTGCAGGATGTACTTCAACAGTAGGATTCAGTCCTATTACTGGTGCATCATGTGCTACAGGTACAGTTGCTCCTCAAACAGGTTCTGTAATTGCATCACTTGCAACTACAAACCCTGCTTCAAGTACTCTTGTTGGAGGTCAAGCTACTGCTAACCTTGCACAATTTACTTTCACAGGTACAGGTACAGTTACTAACGTAACTCTACAACGTATCGGTGTTTCTGCTGACTCAACTCTTTCAAACGTGTACCTCTTTGATGGTGCAATGCGTTTGACAGATGCTGCTACAGTATCAAACAACGGTATGGTTACATTCAGTAACGGAGCAGGTCTCTTTATGGTAAATGGTTCAAAAACTATTTCTGTAAAATCTGATATTGCTTCTGTAAACGGTGAAACTGTTGGTGTTAAACTTGTATCATTTATGACAGCAGGTTCATCAGCAAACACTGTAAACATTTCTGGTAACCTCCACTCAGTTGCTTCAGCCACTCTTGCTTCTGTAACACATGGTACAGTTACTCCATCAGGAGCAACTATCAACCCAGGTTCAGCTGTAACAGTATGGCAATCAACTCTTAACATCTCACAACGTGATGTTATGATGAAGCGTCTTGCTGTTCGTCAAGTTGGATCAGCTCCATCTTCAGCTTTTGCTAACTTCAAGCTCTTTGTAAACGGAGCTCAAGTTGCTTCAGCTACAGGTATGGACTCACTTGGATATGTTACTTTTGATATGACAAACGCTCCAGTAACACTTATGTCTGGATCACGCGTTGTTCGTATCGATGCTGACGTTCTTTCAGGTGCATCACGAACTATGAACTTCTCTGTTCGTCAAGCTGCTGACGTTGACTTTGTTGACTCAAGTTATGGCGTAAACATTACTCCTACTTCAACTCCTTGGGCTGGCTCAGCTAGTACAATTGGTGGAACATCAGGCGGTAGTGTAACAGTAGAAAAGGATACTTCATCTCCAACACAACCAGTTTCTGTTGGTGCTAATGATGTAAAACTTGGTACATTCAAAGTTACTGCATACGGTGAAGCTGTAAAACTCGAAACACTTCGTGCTTCATTTACAACTTCAGATGCTTCAGTTGACTCACTTCGTAATGGTCGCATCACTATCGGTGGTGTTCAATACGGATCAACAGCTACTTTGATGGAAGATTCATCAACTCCAGCATATACTTCATACACAACAAACTACGTGGTTTACCCAGGTACACCAGTAATGATTGATGTGTATGCTGATATGTATGACAATGATGGAACAAACAACCTATCAAACGGTGATACATTTGCTGTTAACCTTGAAACAGGTTCAAGTAATGCATCAAAACAAGATTCACTTGGATACATCAACGTTCCAGGAGCACAAGTTGTAGCTAATACAATTACAGCTAATGCTGCTTCTCTAACTGTTGCTGCAAGTCCTGT
>JADLDV010000026.1 GCA_020846455.1 Candidatus Nomurabacteria bacterium | reverse complement strand
TGGAGCAAGTGAAAACCCACTCATCGATATGAATGACTTAAGAGATGGATCAATTACTAAGAATGGAATTTTCTTTATCAACTGGCAAAAAGTGGTTTCAAAATCAAAAGAAAATAGAAAGCTTCGTACTGAGGGAGAAGCTAATACTACTTTTGATGAATACCTAGATAATACACACAACCTTAAACGAGAAATTATACTTATAATAGACGAGGAGCATATTGCATCATCTACAGTTCTTGCAAGTGACCTGATAAAAAATATTATTAAACCAAGAATAATCATAGGTGTTTCTGCAACACCTCAAAATACTGGATTTGCTACTGTAGATGTAAGCCGTGAAGACGTAATCAATGCAGGTCTTATTAAAGAAAAAATAATTTTCCAAACAGAAGAAGATTTGGAATCAAAAAATTACAAAGGATTTGATCAGGACGAAATCCTTGTTTCTCTTGCATTTCATAAGCGAAATGAGATATCTAAGTTATACAAAGAACTAGGTATTGAAATTAATCCTCTTGTACTTATTCAGCTTCCAAATGATGATAAGGCGGATAAAACTACAAGTGTTGTAACAAAACAAGATTTTATAATTAATTCTCTCAAAGAAAAGGGTGTTTTTGATCATGAGATAGCTATTTGGCTTTCAGAAGATAAGGTTAATCTTGAAGATATCACCAATAATACATCGCCCGTGTCGTTCTTGCTTTTCAAGCAGGCGGCGGCGACAGGGTGGGACTGTCCGAGAGCAAGTGTACTTGTGATGTTCCGTGAGATTAAGAATCCAACTTTTGCGATACAAACTGTTGGACGTATTTTGCGTATGCCACTTGGTACACACTTCGCGAAGCCAGAGTTAAACCTTGGGTATCTTTACACTAATTACAAACGTAATGAAGTTCTTACAGGTTATGCAAAAACCCCTGGAGGTAACAGACCCGCTATATACCCAAGTGAGAGGAAAAAAGAAATAGTACCCATCGAACTTGAATCAGTATTTATGAGTCGTTCTGACTACAATGACTTGGGTGATAGTTTCCAGAATACATTTAATGAGGTTGCAAATCAGTATTTTACTATTACAGACAAAGACTCGTCTTCTGTGCGAATTAAAAAGCTTGAGAAAGGAGGGATTGAGATTGATCCAACAGTTACCAACGGTCTTATTGTTGGTGTTGAAATTGATGATTATGATAATTTTAAAGAAGAGTTACTCTCTGAAGGAAGTAGTCATGATCAAGAAATATCACAAAATGATTTAGAGAAAATCTATAATCTTTACTGCTTTAGTCTTATCTCAAAGCAAATAGATGAGAACAAGAAATTCGCACCAGAGCGTTCCTGGGGAAAACTGAAAACAGCTATTAATGTGTGGTTTATGGAAACAATGAGTATTGGTAGGAAAAATACCTATAACATTGTTGTGAATGATCTAATCAAAACAACAAGCGTTCTATCTCCCCTAATAGGAACGGCACTCGAAGTGTACCGCCCGATTCGAGAAAAAGAAGTAAACAAAAAATCAGAACGTGCGAAAAGAATTGAAGCTATTGAAGTTCCACGACAGTCACTATTTTTTACAGATCAATACGAGGAGATGAAAGTTAAAAAATCTGCGTTACATCCTTTTTATATTGAGAAAGACTACAAAGGTGAAGATAATGAAAAAGCGTTTATTGATTTTCTAGAAGAAAATAAGGATGTCATTTGGTGGTATAAGAACGGCGATTCTGGTAGTGAATACTTTTCTATTGCTTATTACAACGAAGACGAAAACAAAGAGAAACTTTTCTATCCAGACTGGATTTTGAAAACAAAAACTAAAGTTTGGATTATTGATACAAAGAAAGGAACGACCGCTGAAATATCTGATACAAAATACAAAGCAGAAGCTCTCCAGGGGTGGCTCAAAAATAAGAAAGAACTCGCGGGAGGTATTGCGGTACAAGATGGTCCAAATGGTTGGAAACTACAGAGTAATAAAAAGTATAAATATACACCATCGTTTGATGGATGGGACAACCTCAAAGATATTCTGTAAAAAGAGTAAATTGAAACTGACTATGAAAACCTAGTCGAGCTTTCTTAGTCAGGATTATTAACTGAAAGAAAATAATCATTTTTCAGTTTTTCAGAAAATCTATAAGTATTAGCGTGGGAAAGAACCCCAAGATATGAGAATAGTGTCGCATCGAGTTTTTCTCTTTCAAGAGATCCTGACTTATAAAGAACCATCTTCTCTTTGAGTCTTCTTGATATCCTTTTCATCGTTCTTTTGCGAACTCGCATATAATGCGGGAACGCGACATATCCTAGAAAATCAATGCCATGAGTATATTTACGAATGGTAATTTTCTTTGGGTGGATGGTGAGTTTTAATGACTCATTCAAGAACTTTGATATATCAGAAATCAAAGAAACTAAATATTCTCTATTATCACTAACAACTACAAAATCATCGGTATATCGGGCATAATATTTCACTTTTAGATCGTGCTTCATATGCTGGTCAAATTTGTCCATGTATATGTTAGCAAAAAGTTGAGATGTCAGATTTCCGATTGGTAAGCCGACACGATCGAAGAGTGTGGAGCGATCACTTGCAAAACTCTCAATCACTTCGACCAGTAATGACATCAGTCGGTCATCCTTAATTCTTTGTTTGAGCATGTTGATTAAAATGTCGTGGTGGACAGAATCAAAAAACTTCTCAACATCGCACTTGAGTATGTACACCGTGCGAGTGTTATTGTTACTCGCTTTAGCGATCATTTGTCTCAGTGCTTGAACACCTTTGTGAGTTCCTTTGCCAATTCGGCAAGAAAAAGAGTAGTCAATAAATGTCTTATCGTACAGTGGGTAAAGAATATTCATAATTGCATGATGTAGTACACGATCACGAACAATCGCTTTGTGAATATGTCTGCGTTTTGGGTCAGAAATGAAGAAACTCTCATACCCACTATGTTTATAAGTACCTGTCTTAAGTTCACGATATAACTTGAATATTTCGCTCTCAAGATTTTTCTCAAAAGCAAGGACATCTTCTTTGCGACCTTTATCACGCTTAAATTCCTCCCATGCATAGAATAGGTTTTCTGGCTGAACTAATGTATTGAATAACTTAATAAAAATACGCATATGAATGATGGGGATGTTCCGATTCTGCGAAAAATCCACGAGTTATATAAGACCTTTCATGAATACAGATCAGTAGTGCCAAAGTCAGAGCGATTTTCTATCTTTGAACGCTCAGAAAACATACTGATTGATATTCTTGAGTATGTGCTTGAAGCAAGCTATGTATCTAAAGACCGCAAAATGGTACTACTTGAAAAAGCGAGTGTAAAATTAAACATTTTTCGTTTCTTCGTCAGATTGATGAAAGAAAGTAAAACGCTTGATGTTAAGAAGTACACTCTTCTCCAGAGTATTATCGACGAAATTGGTCGTATGCTTGGCGGATGGATTAGATCCACAGAACGATAAAGCAAAAGGTATCCGTAAAGGATACCTTTTGTGTATATAAGATACTTCGGAACGAACCCCGACACGGAGCCATAGTTATCGTTGGCATTGGACACATCGTTGGTGTCGAACTTCAACTTGTCGTCATTGAAGTTGAAGATAGGAGCCTTCGAGAACACGCCATCAGCATCAGGAGTTTTACCACTTTCCATCTATGGCACAAACCACGAAACATGATATTGCACATGAATCATAATTCTGTATTTAATCTGACAACACAATTGCTTGCTTGTCCTAAAAAGCGGTAAGCAGTATCTCTTATAACAGCGACACGCTCATGAAAACCGTAGTCATCATGATTCTGGTCGTAGATTTCTCATAAGAGAAAGAGTTCGGTGATAGTAATCCTTGACCTACTATGCACTAACCTAGACTCAATGATGATTATATCAAATATATAAAAATTTTTCGAGGGCAAGAATCAAAAAGAAAAGGGATACCACAAGTGGTATCCCTTAAAAAAATTCGAACGCAAGAATCAAGAAATCAAAAGAATCAAACGTTCAAAGTACAAGTATCAGTTTTGCGGAACGAACCCCGACACGGAGCCATAGAAATCGTCGGCAGAGGACACAACGTCGGTGCCGAACTCCAACTCGAAGACACTGAAGCAGAAGAAAGGAGCCTTCGAGAACACGCCATCAGCATCAGGAGCGAACTCATCACCTGCACAGTCAGTATCCAATTCTTCCCAACGAACGTAGCGTTCGGGGTGAACCAGAGCCATACAGCCGATAGCGAATGCCCCTAAGCCGAATTCGTTGCTTGCGAAGGTTTCCCTTGCTCTGCGAACGGACTTGCCACGGTGACGCATACCGTACTGTACTGCGATAATCAGGATGTCGCCTTGTTGTTCGGCTTCCAGGTGTTCCAGGAAGTCAACTGTGCGGGCATGCTGACGCAGTTTGCTTGGTACGATTTCACCGTTGCGATAGTTTGTAAAGCTACGGCTGTCGGCTAATTTCGTGTGTACCAATTTCACTGCTTCGCAATACTGCTCGGCTTTGTCCGTAATTGCAGGAAACTGCTTTGTGGCAACCACAGATACTTTCGGGATAGCGAACCATCCTTCAGAACCTTCAGGAAGCGTAGGCAGGTTTTTGGCAAACTCCAATGCCTGTGTCGGATCAAGTCCGAACATGGTGGCAATGGTTTTTACTTGTTCTGCAATCGGTTTCGGACCCTTGTACTCTTTGGGGTAGGTGTAGTTTGAGGACACCACCTCATTGGCGTACTGGTTTGTTGCCGAATGCTTTTGAATCAGATCGCCAAGCTCTTTCCAGAACTCACGGCTTTCATTAAGGCGTTGTGCGGAACCATCGGCTCCGTCAGTCAGTTGTTGTTTGTTGTACACAGCACGCCATTTGGCTGTGGCATCAAGACCCTTGGGGTCATCTGACGTGATCAACTTTTTTGTCGTCATCATCTTTTCCTTGATTTAAAAATTAAAGAACTGGGTCCCGACACCCAGCCTCGAAAGTTAGATAGAGGTCGGGTATCGTTTATCAGTAGTATTCTATCACGAAATGGGTATTTTGTCAATCATAAGCAGTCTGGAATAAGCCAGCAAATACAAGCTGTAACTAACCAATAATTCTCACTTTTTTCTCAACATCAACATAGTCTGAATAGAAGAGAATATCGTCATCGTCACGACCATAGACTGGATCAGTATTAATCCAAGCCATAAGTACTGTTCCCTCATTGGAATGCTTGTCTAAAGTCGAATTAATAAGGAGTGAAAACGCATCGGCAAGGTCATCGTGTTTCTCAACACCAAAGCCGACTAATTGCTGTATTAAATCTTCACAACCGTGTCGTGGAAACTTAATGATCCCTGATTTGATAGAAGTCGAAGTGAGAGATAGTCTTGTTCTTTTGTCTCCTTTTGGCTTTACTGACTCTGCTTCAACACCGTTAAGTTCAAGCATTTGTGGTAAGGCTTCTTGATACGACACACTTTCAACAAACAGCGTATCTTGTCTTCTTGGCATTTGTGTATTCTTGAAGTTCTTCATGAGATCAACTTGTGCAGGAAAATTTAATTTCTGTTTTATTGGATTTGGAAGAATATAGATTCTCATTTTCTCCCGACGAGAATACACATGAGCAGACACGATAGCAGTATAATCCGCTGAATCTTTGGTTGAGATTGCAAGATCCACTCCTGCATAGGTACCACGATAGCCTTTATGTTTTGTTCCAGGAAGTTCGTCATAGAATTGAATCCACTCTGGATAAATTACTTGATCGTCACTTGGAATAATACGGAGCAAGTATTCTCTCTGCCACGATATCTCACTCGCCACACTCATTTTCTGTTCTTCAACATCTTTGAGTTCTGGATATTTTCCAGGCCATAAACAAACATCTTGTTCATCTAAAAGTGGGTATTGTTTAAAGACACCTCTTGAGCGTTTGTTCTCAATATCATCCTTGATACGCATGAGAAGCGAATCTTCGTGTAAGAGGTTTCCAACAATGATCAATCGGGTCTTTCTGTCTCCCGCAGGAATAACCTCGCCATAGAGCCATTGGTATGTCTTATCCCGCCCCTCGCGTGTTTTGGTGGACTGTACGTCTTCAACGTCGTCACAGATGATGAGATCGGGGCGGTGTTCATTGTGTCGTGACCCACGGATACTTTGTTCAGTTGAAGCAACTGTAATTCTGGCACCGCTTTTGTTGAACACAAGAGAATATGAACCCCACTCGTCACTTTCTTCTTGAAATGGTCCGAGGTCTTTCTTGAGCAGATCATTTCCCTCAAGTTCGTTTTTAATGTTCATCATGTGTTGCTTGGCTTGTATTCTGGTCTGACAGAAGATCATACAAAACTTCTTCTGTTGTTTTCCAAG
>JADLDV010000025.1 GCA_020846455.1 Candidatus Nomurabacteria bacterium | reverse complement strand
GTACATAATTCTTGTATATAAACCAAGAATAAGTATTACAACAAGAATTAGAACACTAAGCCACAGTGGTTGGGATTTCATATTATGGTTCTATGTGTAGGACGACAATTTCTGGTGTCGTTCCGATTCGCACAGGTGACAATGCTGTACCTACACCGATAGTGGTATATGACCACGTTTTGTCTGTTTGCGCTATTCCTTTCGTGTATTTTTTATATAGAGATCGAACAATAAGTGTGTTTGGGAAAAATTGCCCACCATGAGTGTGTCCTGAAAAAACAAGATTGATAGATTTGTCAGATAGTGCACGCATATTTTTCGGATCATGGAGCATTGCAATGGTTGGCATTTGTGGATTGTATTTTGTATACAAAAGCCTTGCTGTTGTGTTTTCAAGTGATTCGTTTGCAAAATCAATACCAATAATCTCTGTGTTGTTGATGGTGATTTTCTGATCACGTAATAGGGTGACATTTTTTGGAAGTGCAGCATAGAACACCGCTTCTTCGGTATTGTACGCTTCGTGATTGCCTGGTGTATAAAAAATTCCTAGTGGTGCAACGATGTCTGCAAGAGGGGAAAGTCCACGGACATAATCAAATCGTGGCCCATCAATGAGATCACCTGCGATGAATACTGCATCTGGATTTGCGCTATTGATTTTGTTTACAATTTTTTTCATGAATGATTCACTTCGCACAATGCCGAGGTGCATGTCAGAAATGAGAACAATATTTTTTCCTTGCCAGTCTGGTGCAAGTTCTGGAATGTGCATTGTTACATGTTTGACTACTGGTTGTGACGCGTTCCATACACCGTATCCAATGGCTAGTATACTCACACAAATACTAATAGTTAGATATGGCGCAAAAGAACTTTGTGGGAAAAGAGCAGTAAGAACACCAAATATCACTGCGAGTAAAAAGAGGTACACGAATAGTGCCATCCAGGTCGCTGCTGTTACATAGAAGAGTTTGTTTACAAATGAGTATTGCCTGGTCGCAATACTCATTGAAATGATCATAATGGCTGGCATGATAATTAAGAGTCCTTTCAGTATGTATATATACTGTGCATAGCTTCCTCCGTACACATGAGAAAATACTTTATATATGACAACTGAGAGTAATCCAATCAGTGCTGACACGGTGCCGAAAAATCCAATAAATGATAGTAGCATGTGAGTACTATAGCATGCTAAAAATAATTAAAAAATGATATTTTTAATATCAGTCGCTTTGACACGTATCTTTTTATTACAATAATATCAAAAAGTGAAAATTTATTGTATACTACACTAATATGAAAGAAAAAATCACTACACTCTGGAATGAATTCATCCAGAAAGCAACACCATTTTTTAGTAAAAAAAGAAACATCGCACTTACAGTTGTTCTCTTGATTGTTATACTGGTTGTTGTATTTCGCGGAGGGTCAAAAGAAGATATTGTTACTGATACGGTAAAAAAGCAAACACTCGCGCAAACAGTCCTTGCAACAGGACCGGTCACTAGTGCAACTGATCTTAATCTCAGTTTTACGACAAGTGGAGTAATTAAAAACATTCGTGTTTCTGTCGGTCAAAAGGTTCGTAAAGGGGATATTCTTGCAAACCTTGAACAGGGAACTGAGTTCGGCACACTGACATCTGCTCGAGGTGCGTTGCTTGCTGCGCAGGCGAGATATCAAAAGATTCTTGATGGTGCATCAAATGAAGAAATTGCACTTGCTGAAATTGCTTTAAAAAATGCAGAAACAGATTTGGAAAATGTTAAAAAACAACAAGATAATCTTGTGCAGAATGCTTACCGAGCACTTTTGAGTAATGATCTTCAAGCGGTATCTGTTTCTTCTTCAAGCTCTTCGACTGCTCCGGTTATTTCAGGAACATATACTGGGTCAAATGAAGGAACATATATTATCAATGGGTATAGTACTGGAAGTGGTGGGTATTTTTCTCTAAGCGGTACAATCGAAAGTGGAACAGGCGTTATGAGTACAAGTAATCCAACACCTCTTGGAACAAAAGGTTTGTATGTACAATTTGATTCAGTTAATGTAAGTACACAATGGGAGGTAAAAATTCCTAATACAAAAAGTGCAACATACGTAACATATTACAACGCATATCAATCAGCTCTTGAAACAAAAACACGAACAATCTCAAGTGCAGAATCATTGGTAGATCAAAGAAAGGCGGAACTTGCACTTAAGAAAGCTGCAGCGCGTCGTCCTGACCTCGATCTTGCTCAAGCTGATGTTCTTTCCGCGCAAGGTCAATATCAGAATGCACAAGCAATGTTTGAAAAGACCGTGTTGCGTGCTCCTGCTGATGGGGTAATCACTGACGTTGCATTTAAGGTGGGTGAACAGCCAAAAACACTCGAACGAGTCATTACATTACAAGATGTAGATAATCTTTATATTGAAGGGATTGTAAATGAATCTCGAGTTACCACGCTTGCTGTTGGTCAACCTGTCGCTATTACCTATGATGCCTTTGGTAAAGAACAGGTGTTTTCTGGAACAGTTATTTCTATTGACCCAGGGGCAACGCTCGATGACGGTGTAGCAAATTATAAAATCAATGTTGCACTTAATGACATTAATCCGCTTATTCGTCCGGGCATGAACGCGACTTTTATTGTTACTATTGTTAAAAAGGCAGATGTACTTACTGTTCCTGAAACAGCGCTTGTTAAAAAAGATACAGGTACCTTCATCGTTCGTATTGAAGGTAAAAAGAAACAAGTAGAAATTCCTGTTAGTGTTGGTATGAAAGGGGATGGTAATCTCGTTGAAATCATCCAAGGTGTTTCAGAAGGAGATAGTGTTGTTATTAATTCAAAATAGTATTTATTATGAACAAAGGAAGTAGTGTCGAAAAATCTTTTTTACAACATCTTAGTGTTGGATGGTTTCTTGCTAAGCGAGATATTCAGCGTGCAAACATTTGGACAACAGGACTCATTGTCCTTGTGATGACGCTCACATTCCTTAATCTTGTGGTTGTTTCTGGTATTCTCGTTGGTTTGATTGAAGGATCTGAAAATGCACAGAAAACATATGCTATCGGAGATATGGTTATTTCACCATTTCTGAATCGGTCATACATCATTGAAACACCAACAGTAGTAAATATTGTTAAAACAATTCCTGGATATAAGAATCACACTGTTAGATATACTGGTAGTGGGCGATTTGAATCAGATTATAAAAGTACTATCAAGCCGGGAGAGAATAGAAACGGTGCAGGTGGTGCGTTTATGGGAATCGATCCGATACAAGAATCATCTTTTTCTTCAATTGGTAAGTTTGTAATTAGAGGTTCATACCTAACAGAGAAAGACCAAGACAGTGTACTCATTGGTAAAAACTTATTGTATGAATTTACTCCAATTGAGGCACCTGGATTTCAGACGTTGAAAAATGTGTCTGTCGGATCTCTTATCAGAGTTACTGTTGGAGAGAATTCAAAAGAATATACAGTGAAAGGAATTATTTCTTCTAAGGTTGATGAATTTGATACATCAGTTGTTGCGCTCGACAGTGAGGTGCGCAAAATGATTGGACGTGATGACCTCAACGCAGGTACTGTCGCAATACAACTCCTCCCTGGAACAGATCCTGTGTTTGCAAAAAACTTTCTTGTTCAAAATGGTGTTGATCAATACGCAAGAATCCAAACAGCAGAAGAAGCGTTTCCGAAATTTTTGAAAGATATCAAGAACACGTTCAATATCTTGGGAAATGCTATTTCTGGCATTGGATTGGTTGTTGCATCGATTACCATCTTCATTGTGATTTTCGTGAACGCAATTACTCGAAGAAGATATATTGGTATTTTGAAAGGAATCGGTATCCATAAGCGCGCAATTCTTTTTTCATATATGTTTCAAGCAGTGTTGTACGCACTCTCTGGTGCCATCATTGGATTCATATTGGTGTTTGCGGTCATCAAACCACATTTTACGGCGAATCCAATTGATTTCCCATTCTCAGACGGTATTCTTGTAGCGACTGTATCTGGTACACTTATGCGCGCATTGGTACTTCTCATCACGACTATTTTTGCTGGATATATTCCTGCTCGAATTGTTATTAGACAAAATACGTTGAGTGCGATATTGGGACGGTAAGTATATAATTGATTTATGGCGAAGTCTATTTTTGAAATTAAAAAAGAAACAGAAAAGAAGTTTGCGGAGCTTCGTGTAAAACGAAAAGGAGTTGTTTCGAATTTTAAGAAAAAATTAGAAGAAATAAAAATTGAGACAATTAGAAAATCTATTTTAGGTAAATAATATGGAACATATGAAAGAAAATAAAAATAAAATAGAAAACAATGAAATTGTAAAACCAATTATTGAAACAAGTGAAAAGAAAATTTCTCCGGAGGAGTTTTCAGATTTTCTAGATTCAGAAAAAACAAGCTTCAAACAAGAAACGGAGGAAGAAAGGAAAAACTTAAATTCAATAGGGCTCGATGAACCAAGTTTCGAACAAGCGAAAGTCGAAATTGGTGTTGAAGAAGATTTGCATGGGGTAGACAAAGAAGTTGAAGATATTGTTGTAGAGGCAAAAAAAGAATTGAGGTTTAATTTAGAGAAGCCAGAAGGTTTTTATAAAAATAAAATTAAAAGAGTTGGTAGAGAGGATTCACTAGAAGAAGATGCGCCTTTTGATCTGTTGGGAAAAACAGGACAAAAAATAGGTAAAGATGAAACAGGTCGTGAGCAGATGATTCGATATGTTGATTACGAAATATCTCCAAATATGAATCTGAGAGTTCAAGGTTCTGAGTATACATATACAGAAAATGATAAAAATTCTAAAAGTTATATTAAGGCGTATTATCAAAAAGATAAAAATGAATTATATAAAATGTCATTTGAATCAGGTAATCCTATTTTTGCAGGTAAGGCAATTTTAGATATGATGAAAAGAATACCCGTAGGGACGGAGATGTTCAAAGGAGAAACTAGTCTGTCTACAGATTCTTTCCCGTTACTACTAAATGCGTTTACAAAATATAGTGAAAAAGATCCTGGAAGTTTAGAAGCCGAACAAATAGGAGAAATTTTTCTAAATGAAGCTGGTAAGTTTTCTAAAGTATCAAAAGAATCAACACAGGAAGATCAGGTTAAATTATTGAATGAAAAAATTAAAGATTTTTCTCAAAAAATGAAAGTAGAGTTGTCGGAAGCAAGAATATCTTTAGATGAAGACGGGAAAATAGTAGTTCCAAAGATTTTAATAAAAAAGAATAGATAACATGATTAAAATAAATAACCTTACAAAACGATTCAAAAGTGGTGATCATGATATCTATGCGGTACGTGATGTGTCTTTTACTGTACCAGAAGGACAGTTCCTTGCAGTGACAGGGAAGTCTGGTTCTGGAAAATCTACATTACTGTATCAGCTTGGATTGCTTGATACTCCAACTGAAGGAACTATCATTATTGATGGAGTCGATGTTTCAAGTGTCTCTGATGATGATCGAACAATGATTCGTCTGAATGATCTTGGATATATTTTTCAAGATTATGCAATCTTGCCATCACTGACTGCGCTTGAGAACACGATGCTTCCACTTCTTATGCAAGGATGTTCTCAACAAGAAGCAGAAGAGAAATCTAAAAAAGCACTTGCAAGACTCGGTCTTCTTGATCGGATGAATAATCTTCCAAGTCAGCTTTCTGGTGGACAGCAACAACGTGTTGCAATTGCACGTGCGATTGCTCATGCACCAAAAGTTATTTTTGCAGATGAGCCGACCGCAAACCTTGATTCCGAAACATCCGCATCAGTTATACAGAGCTTCCTTGAACTCAATAAAGAAGGACAGACGATTATCATGGTGACTCATGAACCAGAATACGCATTACTTGCACACCGGACTATTGTTATGGCAGATGGGGTGATTGTGAATGATCATTTGAACAAATAAAAAAAACACCTTATTGTGTTTTTTTTATTTTATATTACTTTTTCATGAATCCTTTACGAACAATGATTAGTATCAGTAGTAGTATTACTGTAGTAAGAAGCCATTCAATAAGTGTTTTTGGAAAAAAATCGTTTTTATTTAATGGTGATGTGTCTCGGTCTATTTGCGTTGGAATATCTTTTTTATTTTCAGACGGTAGTGTTGTAAATGTTTGTATTTCACCTATGTCATACATAGGACCACCAGCGCTAGTTGAAAAGTTAACCTTTCTTACGAATCCAAAATAATATGTTGTATTAGGTTTCAGGTTTGTTACCAGTGCAGAATTTCCATTACTACCAAATTTTTCAGCTGTTGACGTACCACCCGTACTAAGTAATTCTTGATTAGAAGTGCCATATTGAAAGTAGTAAAATGGTCCCATTGTTTCACCTCCTGTCCAGTTGTTTTTTGGTAATAATCCATGTAACACAGCGCTTGTGCTAGTGATATTTGTTGCAGGAAGAGTTTTTATTTCAAATTCTGCTGACTTAACCTGTGTTAATGCCTCTGCTGAATGAGTGATAAAAATTCCTAGTAATAAAAAAGCGAAAAAGTATTTTTTAATAGTTGTTTTCATAATAATGTATCTAATTTGTAAAGTAAGTATAGTATACCTTGGTTTTGTATGTAGTCACAATATCTACAGATGCCCGTCATGGTATACTGTATGCATATGATTACAGAACAAGAAAAACAAAAAATTATTAATGTAGGGTTCGTATTTGTTTCAATCGTAGCACTCTTTTTTATCGCAAAAATTGCTACAGAATTTAAAAGTTATCGCGTGATGGGCAATGATGCTCCTGCGACAAATACTATTTCAGTATCAGGAACAGGGGAGGTGTTTGCTGTACCGGATGTGGCAAAGGTTCGCTATACCGTTACAACAGAAGCAAAAACACTTGCTGCTGCTCAAAAAATGGCAAGTGAGAAAACCAATGCATTGCTTGCAGTAGTAAAAAAAGCAGGTATTGCTGACAAGGATGTAAAAACAGAAAGTTATACATCGTATCCAAAATATGAATGGCAAGAAGCAAGAGTTACTTGTCTTGCGATTGGTTGCCCACCAGTAACTCCTGGCAAGCAAGTGCTCACAGGTTTTGAAGTGTCACAAACAACACTCGTAACTGTCCGTGCTGTAGATACTGCAGGTGTTCTTGTAGATGAACTTGGCAAAGCTGGTGCGACAAATATCAGTGGTCCAGAATTCACTATCGACAATGACGACAAACTCAAGATAGAAGCTCGTCAAAAGGCGATTGCTGATGCAAAAGACAAAGCAGAGCAACTTGCAAGTGATCTCGGTGTACGACTTGTCCGTATTGTGAGTTTCAACGAGAATTCAGGTGGTGGAATGCCAATGCCATACTATCGGGCAGAGATGGCAGTTGCGAATGATGCTGGAAAAGCAACACCTCCAACAACATTTTCTACAGGAGAGAATAAAATTACTTCTGATGTAAGTATTACGTACGAGATTCGATAATTTTTTAAAGGGTATAAAATTCATAAAGTAAAAATAAACAAAACACTCACTTATGAGTGTTTTGTTTATTTTGATGATTTTTGATATAGTATTTTCCAGAACCAATTAAATAAAATATTTATCTATGAATGATACGCAAAAAATTTCAGAAATTTTACCGACAATAGCACCACCGGCTCATATGATCGATAAAAAAGACAACAATTTTGTTGAAGAAAATAATACTACTAATACACAAAGTGGTAAGAAGATTGCTCATAAGAAGAAACGCGCTTCCAGGAATGTTTTAAAAAATAATCATTTAATTGATTTCTAAAGTATTCACAATTTAGTTTTAAATGCCTCATTGTAGGCATTTTTTGTTTTATTGACTTAGGGCCTTGTTTTTAGTATTATATTCAGTAACGGCCCTCGGGGCGTTTTTTAATAGGAATTGAATCAAGCGTCTTTACTATAAACGCAAAAACCTATGTCATCAATCACACAATTTATTAAACAAACAAAATCAGAGCTGAAACTCGTGAACTGGCCTACCCGAAAGCAGACAATCGTATTTACTGTTATGGTGATTATTATGTCTCTCGGTGTCGCGTACACTCTTGGGTTTTTTGACTTTATCTTCACAAAGTTGCTTGGTCTATTGTTAGCATAATTTTTTATACACTATGTCAAAACAAGAAACACAAGGTAAGCGCAGTTGGTATGCGATTCATACCTATGCAGGATACGAAAACGCAGTACTCCGTAATCTCCGTCAGCGTATCGACAGTTTGGGTATGGATGATCGTATATTCAATGTTGTTGTACCAACTGAAAAGAAGATCAAGATCAAAGGAGGTAAACGTGTAGAAGTAGAGGAGAAAGTGTTTCCTGGATATGTGCTTGTAGATATGATTGTGACTGATGATTCATGGTTCATTGTCCGAAATACTCCTCGTGTTACAGGATTCGTCGGTGCTGGTGTGAATCCAGTTCCACTCTCAGAACAAGAAGTCGCAGTGCTCTTTTCTAAAATGGAAGGTAAAACAACCGCAAAACACAACATTGATGTGGTTGTGGATGAGACAGTTATTATCGCAGATGGTCCGTTCAAAGATCTCGAAGGTCGAGTCAATGAAGTTGATCAAGAGCGTGGTAAGGTCAAAGTGCTCGT
>JADLDV010000024.1 GCA_020846455.1 Candidatus Nomurabacteria bacterium | reverse complement strand
TCCGCGCCCGTCCAAAAAAAAGAAGCCCGCCCCGCATTCCTCCCGCACCCTCCTGCGGGGCGGAAGCCCAAGCCCAAACAAGTTTTCAAAAAAAATAGACTCGGTTTTGCGAATCCTCACTCCCGCAAAATTGCTTCGCAAAACCGAGTCCATTGTGTATTTAGCGTTTCCCCCGCACTTCTGCTTCAGCAGAAGCACCACGCTTCGCGTGGTGGCGCTTCAGCGCGCGGGGAACGCTGGTATTCATTTCTTTCGAAAAAATTGTTCGAGTGTGGTAATATAAACGCACCTTAAAAGACTTCGTTGATGAAACGAGGTCTTTTACTTTGGAGAATAAAAAAAACACAGATACATTAGTATATATCTGTGTTGCATGGCATAATTTTAATCATTCCTGATTTTCTGGATTGCGCATATTCCATTTTTTTCTAATCACAGGAGCTGGTGTTGGATTTTTGCCGAGTAATTCGTTGTTCTTGTTATACTTGAGTGTATTTTTTCTTCTCTTGGTAACAAACTGTTTTGCTTTTGGAGGCAAATTGTGATCCCAGGATAAAAAAACAGGTTGTGTGTGTTTTGTTTTGTTTGTACAACACCAAAAGTATTGTCTCGTTGCTTGTTTACGTTTGATGTCCATATACCGATTGCAAGACGGACAAAGATGTCTGTTGTCTACTTTCCATTTTGTGATCCATGCATACCGAAGTAATTTTAGAACGAACCCTTTTTTTCTTTGAAATGGTCGAGAAAAATATTTTCTGACATCTTTCTCAGCAATTAAACACCATCCAATATCTGTACTCGTATCTCGCCATTTTCCTTCTTTCTTCAAGAAGGTCGTGTGTATTTTTACGGTATAGTTATTGTTTGTGTACATATAACTTGCTTCTTTTCCTGTAATTGGACGAGGAGGAGAAAGACCAAGTCGATTAAATGTCTTTTTCGAATCGGTTTTAGTGATTTCAACAAAACCAATTTCTAATAAGGATTTTTCGAGGAATATAAAATCCTCTTTTGTCAGTGATTGAATTTCTTTAGTTTTCAAAATAGTGTATATTTTTCTGACAGAAATATACTATGTATTTATAAGAAAGTCAATTAATATACGATATATAAAACTCCGGTTGCTACCCAGAGTTTTATGATTTTTGCACACATATGTAAGGTTGTTTGAATTTGAGATAAAGGGTTTTTTCTTATTTGGCAGATACATCTATATCATTGTGAAAATATTGACAAAATAGTTATACATGTTATATAATATAATCAGAATCAAAAATCTTTTTATATGAATAATACAAAAAATACAGGAAAAGCCCATCTGCTTTTTTCAGAAGATAAAACAACTTGCCATGTTGTTTTTGCAAATGGCAGTGAAAGTATGGATGAGTATGATGATGATCAGTGGTTATTAGAAGATCTTTCTTTGATGTTAAAAAAGAAAAAAATATCAGAAGCAGAACATGCCAATCTGGTTTCAGAATTACTAGAAAAAGGACCTCTGTCATCTAAAGAAAAAAGTCTTGTACTCATTGCTGTTGTAGTTTCTGAAAAAAAGAATCCTATTCAGACATTTTGTCCGAATTAGTGAAATGTATTTAAAAACACTGGAAATATTTTCAGTGTTTTTTTCTTGCCTAATTGTTCGTTTATCAGTATGATTGCTGTATGAATAATACTATCTATATATTTGGACGTAAGCCACTTGTTGAAATACTTACACGGTATCCAGAGCAGATAAAAATACTCTACATTCGTGAAGAACTTGTTCTTGCTGATATTGAATCACTTGCAAAAAAACACACGATTCAAATTAAATCTGTTCCTGACCATACTCTCGATGCGTACTCTGAAGGAGAAAATCATCAAGGCGTAGTAGCTCAGTTGACTGGCGAACAATACACAGCATTTGATACATGGATGTCATCCCTTGATCTCAGTAAGAATCCACTCGTACTTATTCTTGATGAAATTCAAGATGTGCATAATTTTGGAGCGATCATTCGTACTGCAGCCGCAAGTGGTGTTGCTGGTATTGTTGTCACAAAACATAATCAAGCGCCACTTTCTGGTACTGTCTACAAAACAAGTGCCGGCACGGTACCACTCGTACCTATTGTGCAAGTTGCAAATATTGTGACAACTATGCAGAAACTCAAAGATCATAAGTTTTGGATTTATGGCTTGGCAATGAATGCAGAACGAACTATTTATGATGAAGCGTTTGATACTCCGACGGCAATCGTACTTGGTAGTGAAGGACAAGGGTTAGGGAGACTTGTTTCAGAAACATGTGACGGCACGCTTTCTATTCCTATGAATACGCAAGTTGAATCGCTCAACGTATCTGTCAGTGCGGCAATCGTTTGTTTTGAAGTGATTCGTAAAAGAATACTATAGTTTCTTGATACTTTTTTTCTGAAAATGGTATACTAATATTATGAAAAAAACAGGAGGGATTATTATTGTGCTCGGTGTCCTTGTTGGTGGTTTCTTTGTGCTTTCTCGATACACATCAGTGTTATCAAAATTACCATTTAATCTTGGAAAAGCTCAGGTCTCAAGTGGACCATTTGTGCCATTCCTGTATGTGACATGGGATGCAGATAGACCAGATCCAAGATTTAAATTACCACCTGTGATCAATCCTAATCGTACAAATGGATTGGTTGGAAGTTATTACGCAGATGTTCGTGCCCCAGGAGCTGCTATTGCTGAACTAAACAGAAGTCTCCAGACAAACTCAATCGCGCCTCCTTCTAATGTGAACACAAAAGGAACAACAGTTTCTTTGTTGTTTAAATATGAATATGGTGTTGATAAAAAAGCTGTGCCGAGTAGTGCTAAGTGGTTTTATGATGGACTTGGTACACGAGCTGGTTTTTTTATAGACGGAAGCAGTGCCCCAGAAATCAGGTTTTTGACATATACAATCGCTGCTGATGGTACTAAAAAGAATGATGATTTACGTGTCAAACTAGATGGAAAGGACAAGCTCTCATATGATTATTATATGGATGGTAATTGGCATCATTTTGTGTTTGTTCATGATGCGCAAACAGGAAGAAAAGAAATTTGGATAGACGGTGAATTGCCTGTTGGTTTTTCAAAAACAGCAACTGTTGTTGGGGATAAAATAGATTACTCTCTGTATAATGGAGGTTTTTATTATAGTGCACTGGCTTCAGCAATTCAAGGCTCTATGGATGAACTCGCTTTTTATGAAGAACCACTCCCTACTACCATGATAGAGCAATTACATACAGATGTATTGAGTGGAAATCATTATAGTACAACAACATCAATTTCTGCATCGACGTTAATACAGGGCACAAGTTATACTGGTTCATTTGAGATAAAAGATTTTCACAAAGGACACGCACTGGGAAGTGTTGCGCATGGAGGAGTTGTACCACTTTCTATTGCTGGTGATAAAACATTTATACAACAACTCACAACATATCCACTTCCTCGATATAAAAGTGATCACACATTGCATCGTAATTTTAATTGGGCTGATCCACTTTATGCAGGAGGGTTGTTTCGTGTGAATAGTCGCGGAACAGCATTGTCAGAAAGTATTACTGCTAATGAAACTGAATTATCTAAAAATTGGACTTACCCGATCAGGCTTATGGTATGTTGTAACCCTCGAGCTTATCCAACAGTAGCTTTAGCAAATGCTAATCCCGATATCCCTACGGGAATAGTGCTTTTTAGAGGTACATTTAGACGTGCTACTGAAGGAACAACAACACTTCCTTTTTTGCCAGATAGTTCATATTTACAAAATAGTGACGGGAAATTCATTAATGAAAAAAATGCCCTTGTATATCAAGAAGATGGTGTAACAAAAGTGAATTCAAAAATAGGACGTGTTCTTGATCCAAGTGCTGAAATTGTGACAACCGGTGGGTATCCAGTAACATACGATGCCGTTGTCAAAAAAACTCCACTACTTCAAGATTTTATTTCTCGACTTACTCGTCCTCAAAAAATTAGCTGGATTCAAGAAAATGCTGAAGATTATCCTTTGTATAATACTATTGTAAATGGAGTAGCATCTCCAGGACTTGCGGCGGATACGACTGCGCTTGCTGAAAAAACGGCAAATGGTGTTGATTGGGCAACATACTCGGCACAGGGAATTGTGAAAATTATCAATGAGGGATACAAAAACATACTTCTTTCTATTCAAGGTATGGGGACTCCGTACTACACTGAATATGCTATTGATGGCGTTGATGGAACTGATGGTGTGGGTAGTTTTAGAAAAAAATATACTGAAATTAGAAAATTAAATTCTAAGTTGAATAATCAGTATTATTCAACCGGAGACTTTTATCCAAGAACACCAAATAATTGGTATTGGGCAAGTGGTGCATGGCACGGATTGTACTGGTTTTCAATGGCGCGCCATACTGAGATTAAAAATGGAGATCAGTTTTTCTCACCGTTTATTTCTCCTGGATGGAGTGGTAATGAAGAAAGAAATATCAGACCAGGGCAATGGCTCGGTCTCCTAAAGATTCTTGTGGGACAAGGTGCTGAATTCTTCTATACGGGATATTTCAATGACAACCCGTGTTATCTTTGTGGTCCAACATATAATGAAGATGGAAGTTTGGATCAAGAGCGAATTGAATACCCATCAGATCCAAAAGGGTATGCATGGCAAATGGCCATGCCTGTGTATGCACAAGCAGTTACGAGTCGCATCGAAGATCTTTTTAGAAACAGTAACTTGATGGTTGGCGATTTTGGAAAACCAACATCAACTCAAACGTATGATAGGTATGCATTTTATGCAGGGTTACATAATCGTGTTGTTGTAGCAAGAAAACATAAAACAAAAAACATCTTTCTTCTCGCAGGTACTGTACAGCCATATTCGAACAAAGCCGGAAATGCGCCACTTCAAACAAATGCGATCATTACTCTTGGTGGTGCTACTGCGCCAGCAACGTCGATTGTTCCAAATGAGCCATTGAAATTCAAAATCAGACGGCAGGGAAGTATGTATATATATGATAAGACACAAAACCCACCAGTATTTTATCAACTTGATGGATGGCATGAATGGTCACATCCAGATTGGTGGTCTCGAAGTTTCTCTATAGAAGGTGAATTGTTTGATGCACCAGATACTGCAACAATCAGAACAGAAGTACCACTTGGAACACTTCCTGGAGACTATACGAACTTTACTTCTTATGCGTTGCCTTCATCAAATGCATTGCAATATAAATTTACTCCACGTGAAAATATTCAACAATCAGGTCATGTATGGCTTCGTGCGAGAGGTGTAGGACAAATAGGATTTAAAGTGAACAATGAAGTTCTTGAATCGTATCGTATTGATAATGAAGATGTGTGGAAGTGGTACAAAATACCGACATCATATACATTTAATCTCAATCAAGAAAATACCATTGCCATTTCTTCAACAACGGGCAACGTACATCTTGATGTGATCTTTGTATCATTTGAAGCAAGTCCAACACTCGTACCAAGTGCACCTATGGGAACATTTGCAACAGAAATTACACCACCTGTGACATATCAATGTTCTGATGGGGTTGATAATGACAGTGATGGATATCTTGACCTTCTTGATCCTGCTTGCGCTAACGTAACCGATGATTCAGAATTGCCGGTAAACACAGCTCCTGTTTCAGGTGGCGGTGGAGGTTCTGGTGGTACTGTCACACCACCGTCTTCTGGTGGTGGAGGTGGGGCTATAGTTTCACCACCCGTGACGCCAGTTGTTACTCCGGTGTCGACACCAGAAAACAATAAAACTCTTTTTGAAAGAAATCTTCGAATCGGCATCATTGGAGAAGATGTAAAAGCATTGCAGTCATATCTCAATGAAAAAGGGTTTATTGTTTCAAGTACAGGAGAAGGTTCTCCTGGGAATGAAATTCCAAATTTCGGACCAAAAACTCGGGCAGCACTTATCAAACTTCAGGAAAACTACAAAGAAAAAATATTAGCACCTGTTAATTTGAACAAAGGAACTGGTTTCTTCGGACCGTTTTCTCGAGGATTCGTGAATGAAGATATCAAAAATAAATAATATAAACAAAAAAGAGCATTATGCTCTTTTTTGTTTATAAAAAGTCAGGTATACTAAAGAAGTATTGTTATCTCAATTATTATATGGACAGCGAGAAAAAAATTACATACTTTGCTGAAGCAGACTTTCGGAATACGAAGACGAAATTTGGTATTCGTGCAAAAGATCGCTATCGTCATATGTATATTATCGGCAAGACCGGTACTGGTAAATCAACATTGATTGAAAATCTTGCTGTTCAAGATATTCAAAACGGAGAAGGTATTGCGGTCATTGACCCACACGGAAATCTTGCGGAAAAACTTCTTGAATATGTTCCAGAACACAGACTTGATGATGTAGTGTATTTCGCACCGTTCGACTTAGAGCATCCAATAGCATTCAATGTCATGGAAGATATTGGTTTTGACAAAAGACATTTAGTTGCCTCGGGTCTTATGAGTGTGTTCAAAAAGATATGGGCAGATGCCTGGAGTGCTCGTATGGAATATATTCTCAATAATACGATTCTTGCATTGCTTGAATATCCAGGATCAACACTCATGGGTGTGAATAAGATGCTTTCCGACAAAGATTTCAGAAAAAAGGTAGTGGATAATCTCAAGGATCCTGCAGTAAAATCTTTTTGGGTAGATGAATTCGCAAAATATACCGAACGTATGGCTGCTGAAGCTATTCCTGCTATTCAAAACAAGATTGGACAGTTCACTGCTAATCCACTCATTCGAAATATTATCGGACAACCGACTTCATCTTTCGATATCCGTAAGATTATGGATGATAAAAAGATTTTGATTGTTAATCTCGCAAAAGGACGTATTGGTGAACAGAATATGAACCTGCTTGGTGGGATGATTATTACCAAAATCTATCTTGCAGCGATGTCACGCTCTGAAATATCTGAAGCTGAACTAAAAGCTTGTGCGCCGTTGTATTTCTATGTGGACGAATTTCAAAACTTTGCAAATGAATCTTTTGCGGATATTCTTTCTGAAGCTCGTAAGTACAAACTTGCCCTAACTGTGGCAAATCAATATGTTGCACAGATGACTGATGAAGTTCGTGATGCTATTTTGGGTAACGTGGGAACTATGATTACTTTTCGTATTGGACCGAACGATGCGGAATTATTTGAAAAAGAATTTATGCCAACTTTTACTAAAGAAGATTTAGTAAATCTTGGTTTTGCTCAAATTTATTTGCGCTTGATGATGGATGGTATGGGGTCACGTCCGTTTTCTGCTGGGACTCTTGGTCCGATTGCACCACTTGAACATTCGCTAAAGGAAGATGTTATTGCTCATTCTCGTAAATTATACGCTCGTCCTCGTGCGCAAGTTGAAGAAGAGATCAAACTTTGGCTTCTTGATGGCAAAGATGAGTCGACAGGGAAGTTTCCTAAAGAAGAAAACAAATATGCAAAATCTGGAACTGCACCGCATAAGCCTTTTGAACGTGCTTTTTCTGCTCCAACTACACCTAAAACACCGTCTTTTTCTAAACCTCCAATTGCTTCTAATGCTCAAATGTCTGCACAGAGCTCTTCTGTAAACACTCCAAAACAAACAGCACCAGTACAAACTCCTTCACAATCAACGCAACAAGTTCAACCTATTAAAAAAACATCACACGCTTTACAAGAACTTCTGAAGAAGTTGGAAGAAGAACCTGCTGAAGAATCATTTTCAAAGCAATCAAATCCTCCCATTCCTCCTCAAAAAATTGTTTCAAGGGCCGTGGAAGATCGTACATATATAAAACAATCTTCGGTACCCACAACAGTTCCTCCTGTAAAACCTGTATCAGTTCCTTCTGAAACAAAATCAGTATCTCCTGCGAGTATTGCTCAACAGCAAAAGGTCGCTGCAAATTCAGCTCCGACAGAAAACAGATCAGCACTTCGTGATCTCTTGAAAAAAGTTGTTCCATCAGCTCCGGCTTCATTCCAAAAAAATTCACCACAACAGTCGACACAAGAAACATCTTCTGTAACAGTGTCTGTGCAGGCGACTACAACACAAAAAATGCCTCCTCTTGTGACACCCGCTGATACTACATTAAAGAAAGATATTGATTCAAAAGCAGACTCATTTACACCTGTCACTCCGCCTTTGCAAACAAAGAAAGAAGTTCCAGAAGAAGTATTGAAAAGAATATTAGAATAAATACATATCATATGCGATATATACGATCTTGTATCATTGTTGGATTGTTGTTGTTTGCGTCACATACTCACGCGCTTATTATCAATGAAGTCATGTATGATCTCGAAGGTACTGATACTGATCGAGAATGGATTGAAGTATATAACGATGGTGCGGAATCAATAGATCTTGCAACGTATAAATTTTTTGAGAGCAGTAGTAATCACGGACTGACTCCTGTTGCAGGCAGTTCATCTCTTGCCGTGGGTGCGTATGCAATTATTGCTGATACGTCGACTAAATTTATGCAAGATTGGCCAAATTTTTCAGGGATACTTTTTGATAGCAGTTTTTCTCTTACAAATGATCCTGGGGAAACACTTGCACTGAAAGATGCTTCAGGTGCGGTCATTGATCAAGTCACATATGATCCGTCTGTAGGTGCTAGTGGTGATGGTGCCACACTTAATCGATCCGGAAGTAGTTTTGTTGCAGCCGTCGCAACACCAGGTGCGGTAAATACGTCTCCACCACCTCCTGGTGGTGGAGGTTCTGGTTCTGGTGGAGAACCTTCTGTTGCACCGAGTGTCACTAGTACAAAAAAGATTGTGGAATACACAGAACCAAAAATTTCTGCAGAGATTGTCTTACCGAGTACTGTTTTTGCGGGAATGCCGATTGAGGTAAAACCCCTAGTGCGTGGATATAGTAATGAAATACTTACACGAGGTACGTTTTCTTTTATGTATGGTGATGGTGGTGTGTTTGATACGGACACAACAAGTAATCAAATTTTTTATACATATACTTACCCTGGTGAATACGTACTTACTTTTGAATATAAAAGAAACCCATACATGCCGGTAGTTGATGCAACAGACAGAATGATTGTTCATGTTGTTCCGCTTACTGCAATACTCACACTTGGTGAAGATATGCGTTCTGTCATAATAGAAAATAAAACAAATTTTGAAATTAATCTCAAAGGATGGAATCTTGTGACAGGTAGTGGTGAGATAATTCCTATACAAAAATCAGTCATTGTGTTACCAAATAAATCATTGACGCTTTCACTTGGTGCTTTAGGATATCAGTCAGCTATTTCTACACCCATAACACTCTATGATCAGTCACAGAAAATGATAGCAACTACCAAAAAATTTATTGCAAACATACCATCATTTTCAACAAAAACATTGACACCACAAGTACCTACTCCAAAGACACAATCAAGTATCTCGCCTGATGGCGATGCGAATATTGGTAGTACACTTGCAGCTCAAGTGATTTCCGCAAATGAAGAATATTCAATACCTTCTTCATCGCGCTCACTTCTTATTTTCGGTATTTTTGGACTGCTTATTCTTGGAGGAGCCGTTGGTGTGTATCTTATTCGTTTGGATAAAAAAGATTCAGTTGTACCAGGTGATGATTTTGAAATTACAGAATAAAAGGTACTATAGAGAGATATGCAAAAGAATGAACAACGGGTAATTATTGTTGGCGGGGGATTTGCCGGTGTTAAAACGGCAAAAGAATTAGCAAGATCATTACCTCATCATGTACAGATAACACTCATTAGTGATAAAGCCTATTTTGAATATTATCCCGGATTATATCGACTAGTTACTGGAGCATCGCCTGTTGAAGCGTGTGTGCCTCTTTCTGACATGCTTCCTTCTCGTGTTGAGATTGTTGCTGATCGTGTTGTTTCTGTAGATGCTCATGAAAAAACAGTTACGGGTATGAGCGGTACTGTTTATTCAGCTACGTATCTTGTACTTGCGCTTGGAAGTAAAACAGCCTACTTTGATATTCCTGGAATTGAAAAAAGTTCTTATGGGTTCAAATCTGTAGAAGAAGCACTGACGCTTAAACATCATATTTATGAATTATTTAATGCTAAAAAAAGTTCTGAAACAAAAGAAGCTTGCTTGGCGCAATTTCATATTGTCATTGTTGGTGGCGGTGCTTCTGGCGTAGAAATCGCAGGAGACCTCGCTGCATTTACACAAGATCTTGCAAAAAAATATCACGTTGATCAATCACTGATATCTATTGATATTATTGAATCATCTCCACGCATCCTTTCAACACTTGACCCAAAGGTGTCTAAAAAAGCACTCGAACAACTTCGTCGTCTTGGAGTGAATGTGTATCTCAATCGTACGTTGGTAAAAGAAGAGCTAGAGACAGTGTATCTCAAAGATATGGCAATGAATTCAAAAACCCTTATTTGGACAGCGGGAACACAAGTTCACCCTTTATATAAAACAATTGAGAGTTTTGAATCCAATAAAAAGGGGCGTATTTCGGT
Organism: Candidatus Nomurabacteria bacterium; assembly: GCA_020846455.1. Lineage (GTDB taxonomy): Bacteria > Patescibacteriota > Minisyncoccia > Phycocordibacterales > UBA9973 > JADLDV01. The sequence continues at coordinate 2,458 of JADLDV010000024.1, read as the reverse complement.
TAATAATTTTCTTGAAGCAAAAAATTCCTCAGAAGTCTTTGTTTTAGGAGACGCGGCAGATACGCCATACGCTGGGCTTGCCCAAACGGCACTGTATGACGGAGAGTATGTGGCATACGTACTCAATTGTAAAATTCGGGGCATTGTTCCGAATGTATACAAACCAAAGTCAGTTGCCTATGCAATTCCTATTGGAAAAGGATGGGGAATTTTGGCAATGAAACATGCTACGTATACTGGGCTTTTTGCATATGTTGTACGACATATGATTGACCTAATCTTTTTTGCAGGAATGGTGAATATAAAGAAACTATTAACTATGTATTACGAAGGATTTAAATATCGTAAACTTGAAGCAATATATGATGCCAAAAAATAATTCAGGACAGAAAAAGATATCAACAGAAAAGAAGACAAGTTGGAATCGTGTTTCTGATTGGTATGATACATTACTTGAGGATGATACTGATACATATCAAGTGCAAGTTATCGCACCAAATCTTTCTCGTTTGATGCAGATCAAGAAGGGTATGACTGTTGTTGATATTGCGTGTGGGCAAGGATATTTTTCTCGCATATTTCATGCTTCTGGAGCAGAGGTGTTCGGTGCTGATATTGCATCAGGTTTGATCACTACAGCAAAAGCACGCTCTGAGAAAACGATTTCTTACAGTGTTGCCCCAAGTCATAAGATGCCTATGATCAAGGACGTAAGCGCAGACATGGTTACGATTATTCTTGCGATTCAAAATATTGAAAAAGTCGCTGAAACAATACTTGAAGCAAAACGTATATTGAAAGCAAATGGTAAGATATACATTGTTCTCAATCATCCAGCATTTCGTATTCCGCAAGCATCTGACTGGATATATGACGAAACACGAGATATACAATCTCGTGCGATGGATGGCTATATGAATGAACGGAAGATCAATATTGATATGACACCCGGAGAATCTCGTAATAGCAAAAAAGAGTTTACTGTGTCATTTCACCGACCACTTCAATGGTATATGAAAGTATTTGCAAAAGAAGGATTCGTAATCAGTCGTCTCGAAGAATGGATCTCTCATAAAGCAAGTGGTTCTGGTCCTCGTAAGCAGGCAGAAGACAAAGCGAGAAAAGAATTCCCGATGTTTTTATGTCTGGAATTGCAGAAAAAGTAGTACAAATTATATTTTAGCAGTTTTTATTTTCTGTAAAATTTTTGGAATCTTTTTAAAATCTTTGATCAGTGTTTCGCGCATACTGCCGTTATAAAGCGCTGCAGCTGGGTGATAGAGTGCGAGGAAGTGTGTGGTGTCAGGAAAATCTGTAAAGGTTTTTTCAATAAGTTTCCCATGAATATCACTGATTTTTAGATCAGGAAAAAAAGTATTCATTGCATGTCTACCAAGAAACACGATAAGTGCCGGTTTGATATATCTGAGTTCTTCATAAAGCCAATCTTTACACTCTTCTTTTTCTTCAGGAAGTGGGTCACGATTGTCAGGTGGACGGTATTTGACAGTGTTTGTAATATAGACATCTTCACGCTTCATATCGATAGTCGTAAGCATTTCTGTAAGGAATTTTCCGGAACTGCCGACAAATGGTTTACTTTCGAGATCTTCTCGTTTACCTGGTGCTTCGCCGATGAATACGATCTCGCTTTCTGGATTACCCTCACCAAACACAGGATGTGTTGCAGTCTTTTTGAGCTCACAAGTACATATGTCGTGATTGCGTTCGTGTAGTCTTTGTAATGCTTCCTTTTTACTCATACGTTGATTATATAGATTTTTTTGCTATACTGCATATATGTTTAAGAATTTTTTAATGAAAAAGATGCTCAAATCTCAACTCAAAGGTATGCCTGAAGCTGAGCAAGATCGTATTATTAATGTGGTGATTGAACATCCAGAACTATTTGAAAAGATAGGCAAAGAGATTCAAGAAAAGATCAAAGGTGGCATGGATCAAACTATGGCAACAATGCGTGTTATGGAGAAATACAAAGATGATCTGCAAAAGGTAATGAAATAGTGTATCAAATACAAAAAGTCGCATGTGCGACTTTTTGTATTTGATACACTATTTGTTCACACATGCCCATTTCTAGATATTGAAAAATAAAAAACATGATACAATTATATATATGATAAAAAATATAATTCATAGAAAAAATATTCAATCCTTCCTTCCTTTTATTATTGTAGTTGCGTTTGCTTTTTCAGCATTTTTGTTTATTCGGTTTGTACATATTAATAAAGCTTTTGCTGATATTTCTGCTATTGCAAGTGACAATGTTTCTTTCTCTGTTTCTTCAGAAACGAACAGTGTTTTGGATGTACGTTTTAATACCGACGGTTCAAGTATGTATGTACTTGGAGGTGATAATGATACGATTTTCCAATACACACTTGCTACTCCTTGGGATGTTTCTACTGCTGAGTATGACACCCTCTCTTTTTCTGTG
>JADLDV010000023.1 GCA_020846455.1 Candidatus Nomurabacteria bacterium | reverse complement strand
TCGTATTCGCCATTTTCTATAGCTATTTTTACTTCACTGAAGTATGCGGTTCGTTCACGAATAAGTGGAACAAGCTTCTTGATCTTTTCTTCACTATATTGAGGAAGTGATGTGAGCGCTTGAGTGTATTGATGTATATTTTCAGTAAAAGACTCGTCAGAAATTTTCTTCAAATGTTCACGGTTTATCCAATCCATCTTTTCTTGATTGAATACGCCTCCACTCTTTTGTACTTTTTCAAGGTCAAAAATAGCGATCATTTCTTCTTTGGTAAAGATTTCTTGTTCAGTACCAGGATTCCATCCGATCATAACTGCTGTGTTGAGAATTGCTTCTGGAAGATATCCGAGTTCACGGTAGACGGTGATCGCAGGTGCTCCGCGACGTTTTGAGAGCTTGAGTTTGTCTGGTCCAAGTACAAGTGGCAAGTGTGCGTATGTTGGAATCGGAGCACCGAGTGCTTCCATCATGAGGATTTGGCGAGGTGTATTCGGGAGATGTTCTTCACCTCGAATGACGTGTGTTACTCCTTCATCCCAGTCATCTATAACTACTGCGAAGTGAAAGATCGGATCATCGATTGCACGAGCTATAACAAAGTCACCGAGATCCGTTGTATCAATAACAACATCACCTTTGATTAGATCATGTACAGTGATTTCTTTGTTGGGATTTTTGAATCGTACAAGTGACTTCATGACACCACTTCCATCTTTTGCTTCTTCCTCAGAAATATACGCATGACCTGATGCAATGAGTTGTTTGAGTACTTCTGTATGTCGAGGAAGGTTTTCTGATTGCCGATAGAAACGATCATACGTAAGTCCGAGCCACTCAAGACCGTCAATGATATTTTCTTCGTATTCTTTTTTGTTACGTTCACGATCAGTGTCTTCAATACGAAGAATAAATTCTCCATTGCAGTGTCTCGCCCAGAGATACGCAAAAATAGCGGTTCTATAATTACCGATATGTAGAGTACCTGTCGGGCTTGGTGCAAAGCGTGTAACGATTTTTTTAGGGGTATTTTCCATAAAGTAGATTTATTTTACCATAAAATAGGCTTATTTTGAAAGATGTCTTATACTTGACTTTTTCATATAAATATGATATTATATTAAAATAAAATTGTTCATTAAAATAAAAACCCTTAAAAAATAAAGTCATGAAAAAAGTATTCTTTTTTATTCTGATTTCGATATCAGCAATTACTTTTGCACAAAATAGTGCTCAAGTTACAATGTCTTCTACTGAAGGTTCATCAGGTCTAAAAATTACATTACCTTTGTTAATTGATTATTCAATGTCAGTTGAAAAATTATTAGGTACTAAAATTGGTGATGTTAGATTTGAATCTAGTTTAACCGATTTAAAAGAATTTAATTTCTTAAATAAAAATAAAGCGGATGACAACCCTAACGAAGTTGAGGTCGCATATCTTTATAAGAAAAATGTCACTCTTTTTCATTTTCAACAACTTTCACTCAACAAAAGTATTATTGCTGAAGAAATGAAAAAGAATAACATGCGACCTGCTAATGTAATTGAATTATTACATTTTGCGTTAAAGTATCCAGGTTTTTTATCGGAAATGAATATTGTCGCACTTGATCAAAGTGATTCTGCAGGTAAATTTCCTTTTGTGTCAGCAGAGGCTTGGCACATGCTATTTGCTTCAACTATTGCAGTAAAATATCCTAAGGGGGTTAATGAGATACAAGCCCATGATATGTGGTATCTTGCAGTTCCATTATAAAAAAGTGGTTTTAAGTTAATGCACTACAAATTTACGTAGTGCATTTTTTATTTCTCATGCTCAAGTGCAATCGAAATGATCTCATCTGCAATAGTTCGCGCAGCATCCCCTTTTGCAAATACGAGTGCAGATTTCTTCATTTCTTGGAGTCGTTCTGGTGCATTGAGAAGTTGTTCAATTTCGAATTGAAGAATTGCGCCATCAAAATGAGATTCTTCTATGACAATACCTCCGCCTGCACGTGCATAGTTGTAGGCGTTTTTGCGTTGATGATCACCGTTTGAATTGGTGATTGGTATGAGGATAGTTGGTACACCCCATGAAGCAATCTCAAAGATCATTGAACCTGCACGAGAGATGATCAGTGTCGATGCGCCCGCTGCCATTTTCATTGCAATTGGATTCAAGAATGCGAATGGCTTGTAGCGAGTTTTGAATAGACTATCAGAGAGGAGAAAATTTGCTCGTGAGGTGTTGGATTCAAAATTGGCAATACCAGTCTGGTGAATAATCTGATATTTTTCTACGAGTTTCGGCAAGATATCTATGACGATATTATTGATGATTTCTGCACCTTGTGAGCCACCGACGATAAAGAGCACAGGAAGTGATGAATCCATGTCGAGATATTCAAACGCACCTTCTGGGGCAGCTTTTATCAATTCTCCACGAATAGGCTGGCCAGTATGAGCAACTTTATTTTTTGGAAAGTATTCACCTGTTTCCGCATATGATACAGCAATACGTGCTGCAAACTTCCCTGCCCATTTGTTGACCCGTCCAGGAATAGAATCAGATTCATGAATAATGACTGGAATGCGGAGTATTCGAGCTGCGAAGAGTGTCGGGAAACTCGCATAGCCACCTTTTGCTACTACGACATCAGGATAGATGTTATACAGCTCTATAATAGCCTTTAGGATACCTGTTGCAGTTTTGAATATATCAAAGAAGTTTTGAATAGAGAAATAGAGACGAAGCTTGCCTGCAGGGATAGAACGGAATTCGAGTCCATTATCAAAGAGTGCACTTTTGTCATATGGTGCATCAGAAAAATAATACATTTTAAATGAAAGAACTTTTCGTTCATCTGTAAGTTGATTGAGTTTTTCGGCAATAGCAATAAGTGGATAGAAGTGACCTCCTGTGCCACCCCCTGTCAGTACGATTTTCATGGTTATATTTTAGCATGAAGAAAGGAAAAATGTCTAAATTACAACCTCTAATGATTAAAAGATTTAATTCAAAATATTTGACTTTTGTAAACAAATATGCTATTATAACATAAGATGTCAGTTAGTAATTTTCTCAGCAGATACCGTCTTTTGAGAAAATTACTAATTTTAAAAATCAAATAAAATGAAAAAATCAATAAATAAAAACTTTGAACAAATACCATATCTAAAATTATGCTCTACTCCAAAGATTTTAATATTAGATTCTTTGGATGGTAAAGAAACATTAACAGATGCTAAAGATGTATTTCATGGTACAGAACTTTGTTTTAAAAGCAAACCAGGTGTTTCAACTAAGCAACAGAGAGTATCTATCTATAAACAAATAAATGCTGGCACTTATGTCCAGACGTTTGGTTCTCTTGGAAATGATTTGGATAAGTTATGTTTAACAGAAAATCAGATAGTAAATTTTTGTAGAAAGTATGGTGCCTCGTTATACAAGAAAGGATGTATATTAGTTTTTTTGTATAAAGATGAAGAACAATTTTTTATCGCTCGTATACACGTGTCTAAATATGGTTCCCAACTTGCAACTACAGAGCATTTTGGACGTAAGTATTTAGGGTTTTGTCTTCAATATTTAATTGTTCCTTTAGTATAAAATGTTTTAATATATATCTAATCCCTTGACTCTTGAGTCGAGGGATTTTTTTATGCCACATTTTTCCTCTGATACCTCGAAGCATTAAGTACGATTCCAATCCCTGTAAGTGTAATCATAAGTGATGTTCCTCCGTGACTAATGAATACCAGCGGTACCCCTGTAAGCGGAAAGACTCCGATAATTGAGGCTATGTTGAGGAAAGATTGCGCAGTAAGCAATATGATGATTCCTGAGACGAGCAGTCTACCGAATTGGTCAGGCATACGATTCGCAATACGTAGTCCTCGAAGTGCGAGTGCGACATAGAGAATAATCACCAGTACACTTCCAAGAAAGCCAAATTCTTCACCAATAACTGCAAAGATTGAATCACCTTGTGGTTCTGGTAGATAGCTGAATTTCTGTACACTTTGTCCATAACCACGACCGAACGCTCCTCCTGAGCCTATTGCAATAAGCGATTGTTGGAGTTGATATGATGAGCCAGAAGGGTCACGACTTGGATCAAGGAAGGTGTGTACTCGATCTAAGAGATAGGGTTTCATACTTACCAATCCAACAAGTGCCACTAGTCCTACACCGATGATTCCGAAAATATATTCCCACTTTACTCCAGTGATAAAATACATACCAATACCTGCAGTAAGCATGAGAATGAAACTCTTGGTATCTGGTTGTTTGAATAGTACGAGCGCAATAATGCCAAGCATGCATACGAGCGGTATGATGCCAAATTTTATATCTCGCACTTGATTTTTCATCCAAGAAAGCCAGGTTGCAAAATAAATTACAAAGGCGAATTTTAACAACTCTACTGGTTGAAATGCTAGTGGGCCAATAGATATCCATCTTCGTGCACCACCATGACTAAATCCAAGTCCCGGAACAAATACAAGTGCAGTTAGTACAATCGAACCGATAAAGATATATAGTGAGTACTTTTTCCAAAAAGGATATGGGATCTTTGACGCGAGTGATAAGGTGATCAGTCCAAGCCCAAGTCCGAGTATGAGCTGGTTGAATAATACTCCATAAAACTTCGTACTACTTTTTGCAAGAATACCAAACGATGCTGAGACAAACACAAGTACGCCAATAATTAACAGTGCAATAATAATACCTAAAAATACACGGTCGACTTCCCTCGCCTTCTGTGTTTTTTCTTCCTCTTTTTTTGTTTGACGAACGATTTTTTTTGCCATGGTGTATATACTTTTTAGAGTCTTGTGTCGATGAGTGCGATGATGACACCTGAGATAGCACAAACAATTGAAATGACCCAATATCTCATGGTGACTTTGTATGATGGCCAGCCGAGTGATTCGAAGTGATGATGAAGTGGTGCCACACGAAACACTTTTTTGCCAAAGTATTTTTTTGAAATAATCTGAATAACGACTGATACCGATGTTGCAAAGAGTGGAAATGCGATGAGTGGTAAAAGAAGTACTGTATCAGTAAGGAATGCAACGACACCAAGTACTACAGTAAGTGCGAGCATGCCTGTCTCTCCCATATAAAATCGCGCAGGTGGAATATTGAACCAGAGAAATGCGAGCAATGACCCAGTAATAACCCCACAGAGTGCGGCAATATCGATCTGGTTATTGAAAAAAGCGATTGTGGTATATGCAGCAAACACTGTAGCGAGGACACCACCTGCGAGTCCGTCGATACCATCAATAACTCCGCTTGAAAATACTGCAAGAAGTACAAGAATGAAAAACGGAATAATGAGCCATCCGAGATACAGTACTCCATCAAATGGTATCGGAAGTGAGGTAATACCGAGTTTTGCATATAGCCAATATCCTATGACTAATCCTGCAAGAGTAATGAGTGCTATTTTGATGTATCGATAGCGAACATCATCAGTCTTTTTACCAAGTCCGAGTATTTGTAATGCATCATCAGCAAGTCCAAGCAACGCACCGAAGATCAGTGCTGCGAGTGGGACGAGTGTTTGATTGCGACTCAAGAAATTGAGCTTATCTGATACTGGAGATGGGATATAAATTGAAATAAGATACACAAGTCCTGTTGTGATAAGTATTGATCCCCAAATAATAATCCCTCCAACTCGTGGAGTGCTTTTTTCTGAACCTTCCTTGCGTTCTTTGTGGATCTGTTTGAAAGCTTGTGACATGTTCTCGTTTTCATCATCTGAACGAGAAACTTTTTTCCACAACTGATATTTATACATCATTTTCGTCAGCACTGGGGTAATACCAATACCCACGAAGAATCCGAGGACAGTAGGAATAAATACTTTGATGAGACTTGCAATCATGATAAATAAATGATGGTTAAAAATTATTAATTACTGCTCCCCTGCACGCATTTTTGCATCTTGTTCTGCGAAGACCGCACTGAAGGTTGCGTATTCAGGAAGTGAGGCTCTATCAGTAACACCAATATATGAGAAAAGCTCACTTGTTGGAGAGTAGACTGTACGACGACTATCTTTCGGGTCAATTCCCTTTTCGATTAATCCTCGAACAATTAAATTACGAAGAATAAAACCAGAGTTAACACCACGAATATAGTCTATTTCAGTTCGTGTGACACCATCTCGATAGAGAATAATCGCCAATGTTTCTACACTCGCTTTCGAAAGTTCCTTGGAAAGTTCTTCTTTCTTTATTTGCTCTAAGAGTGATGCGAGTTCTGGATGAGTACCGAGTGTATATGTATCATCTGTCTCAATAAGCACAAGACCACTTGTAGTTAGTCGTGTTCTCAATTCTTCAATTCCTTCTGTAATCACATTCTCATCACACTCGAAAATAGATGCCAGTTTTTTCTTGGTCATTGATTCTCCTGTCGCAAACAGTAGTCCTTCAATTTTTTGTGCAATAGTCATACGTGTTATACAAAGAGTTCCTCTTCTACCTGCTTATTAATTCGCATGTCATCAAATGCGTTATCTTGTAATATGTCTATGATACCACCTCTGACGAGTTCTAGTAATGCCAGGAATGATACAATAACGAACACTTTCTGTTCTCGAGGTGTTTCCAGTCCGCTTTTCTGAGCGATTGTTTTGAACGAGAAAGATAATTCCTGCTCTATTCGTTCAGTCAGTTGATTGATCATCTCATCAATACTCATGACCTTGCGTACTACTACTTCTGGTAATTTCTCTTCTTCTTTCGGCAATCGATTGAACACTTCTCGAAGTGATGCGTGGAGTGTATCTACAGTAATTCCAGTATCTGGTGCAAACACTGGAATATTGATTGGAATGTGCTCTCGAGTGAAGATACGATGTGTTGCATATCGTTCTTTGATTTTTTCAGCCATTTCTCGCACTTTTTGATAGAGTTCTAAACGATGTTCGAGATGTTTGATCTCATGTTCTTCGTCTTTTGAGAGTGACAATTGTGGTAAGAGTGAGCGAGATTTGATGAGTACCAGTGTAGCGGCGATAACGAGAAAGTAGGTCATATCTGAAATACTCGTTTGCTGGTCAGGATTGCGAATAAATGCAATATAATCTTCGGTAACTTGTGACAAAGAAAGCTCATTGATAAAAAGCTTGCGTTTCTCGATGAGGTCTAGGAGGAGTTCGAGTGGACCTTCGAATGTCCCTGCTTTTACAATATATCCTCCTTGGGAAATGTCGTCCATATCTCTGTATTGTACCGTGTTTTTGGATATCAGACAAAAATTTTTACAATAGTTATTTTTTAATGAAAATCATCTCCATTTCTGGAATCAATGCCCCGCTTATAGGCATTTTATGTCGCTCTTCAGTAAATCGTTTTCCTGTGTCAACAAAGCCAAGTTTTTCATAAAATGAAATTGCTTTTTTGTTATATGTAGCAACTTGAACAATAGTGTCTTTGCTTTTATCAAAAAATTCTTGTCCTTTGTCCCAAAACATGTTTCCCACACCATGTCTTTGATACTCTGATAATACATAGATTGCCTGTAATTGATTGCATGTTTCTCTGTTTACAATTCTACACACACCAACAACCTTATCACCATCTTTTGCAACAATAAAGAGCTGGTTGGGAGGAAGTTGAGATAGTGCGTCAATTCTTTTTTGTATTGTTTTCGGATTAAGTCGGTCTTTGTAATACTCTTCGATGTCTTCTTTTGTTATCCCAGCTTCTTCGTTTGGATACGTTTCAAGCCATGTTCTATAAAAAACTTCTTGAATCTGAATAACATCTTCAGGTATATTGGGCTTAGTTATGAGTATCGTATTCATACACGTAGTATAACAATTTATCAAAAAATGTCTTCAATTGAAGACATTTTTTAATTACCAAATTTTACGGATTTAAGCGTTTTACGTCTCGAGGAATGTATGTTGCTTCACGGACATTTTGTAGATCAAGTACTTTCATGATTAATCGTGCTGGTCCAATACCTGCTCCACCGTGTGGAGGACAGCCATAGCGGAAGAAGTTGAGATAATCCTTGAGTGGTTCTAGATGCATACCTTTGTCGACTGCTTGTTTTTCAAGAATGTCGATTCGATGTTCTCGCTGTGCAAGCGTCGTAATCTCTATGCCTTTGAACAGCAAGTCTGCTCTGCGTGATCTATCAGAACCTTCTGAAAGACGCATGTGATAAAATGCACTTTTTGATTTGTGATATTCAGTGATGAACACAAAATCATGATTCATTTCATTTTTTACATATTCAGAAATTTTCTTCTCTTCTTCTGGAGAAAGATCATGTTCTTCACCACTTTCTACATTCAGTGATGCAAGAATTTCTTTTGCTTCCACAATAGTAATTCTTGGAAATGGTCGTGCAGGAACAGTAAGTTCAAGTTCAGGAAACGTTTTTTTAATTTGTTCAAAACCAGCAACGATCATTCCCTCTTCAAGATCCATGATATCGTGATGAGATTCAATAAATCCAACTTCGAAATCCCATCCAGTAAATTCTGTCATATGGCGAGTGGTAAAAGATTCTTCTGCACGGAATACTGGCCCAACCATAAATACTCGTTCCAATCCTGAAGCGATCGCCATTTGTTTGTAGAATTGTGGTGATTGAGCAAGATATGCCTTGCGATCAAAATAATTGACCTCAAACACTTCAGCGCCAGTTTCTGAAGGTGTCGACATGAATGATGGTGTGTATATTTGAGTAAAATTATTTTCTGACCAATATGATCTAAAACCTTTTTCTAATTCAGTCCATACCTTAAAGACGTTTGCTTTCTCTGGTTTGCGGAGATCGAGCCAGCGGTAATCAAAACGAGTCGGAGCTTCTGTTTCCTCGTCGCTACCTTTTACGACGACTGGTATTGGAAGTTCTGGATTTGCATGAGAAAGTACTTCAAGTGCTGTAACACCGATTTCAAATCCACCTGGTGCTTGAGGGGCGTCTTTGACTATGCCAGTAATGCGAACAACTGATTCATGTGAAAGATTTTTTGCTGTTTCAAATACTTCAGGAGTACTGATCTCAATAATATTTTGCACTAGTCCAGTAGTATCACGAAGAATTAGAAAGATTATCTTACTTTGCACTCGAAGTGTATGCACGAAGCCTTGAACGATGACTTGTTGTTCAGCTTTGTTTTTTAATTCAGAAACATGTGTTGATTGAATCATAGGTTTTGATTCAAAGAAGCAAACAAAAATCGCCTCTTCGAACTTACATTACGTTTGTAAATTCGCAGGGGCGATCATTGTGTGAACGCGGTGCCACCCTACTTTTCGACTCATTTTCAGACGTGGTAGTCCTGGCGATAACGGGCTTATCCGAGAAGTTTTTTAGAAAAAAACCCCTTATCTTCCCCGGTGTCAATCGGATCATTAGATACCTTAATAATACTTAAATAAAGAATATTATGCAAATAAAAAAGCCCCGAAAAACGGGGCTTTACAGTACTAATGAATACTCATGGTCATTTGAGTTTCTGGTATCATATAGTTTTTAGGTATTGAAGCAAGAAACATTTTTTTATAACTCGAATTAATTCCCATAAGTTCTTGGTGGCTTCCATCGCCAGTAAGTGTTCCTTTCTCAAAAATTAAAATCCTATTTACTTGATCCAAAGACTTAAATCTGTGAGAAACAAGTATAAGTGTTTGGGTTGGAAAAGACTTGTTGTATTGTTCAAAAATCCTTTTTTCAGCAAGTGGAGACATTGCAGATGTTGGTTCATCAAGAACAACGATATTTGGGTTTCTGTATACAACTGAAGCAAGTGCAAGTTTTTGTTTTTCTCCCCCAGAAAAACGTACCCCTTTTTTAAATACGGGTCCGTAATTTTCCATATACTTGTTTTCGTAAGACATAATTTTCTCATAGATATCTGCTTGTTGTATCGCATCAAGTAACCTAGCTTCATCAAATGGTTTTTCGCACCGTATAACATTTTGAAACATTCCTTGAAGTATTGTAAAATTTTGTTCCAATACACCAAAATGTTCACCATACTTTTTGCGGTCGATATCTTTCAGATTTTTACCATTGATGAGAATTTCTCCTTCTGTTGGGTCATACAAGCGTAAGAGTAACTGAATAATCGTTGATTTACCACTTCCATTTTCTCCAAGAATACCAATGCGTTCACCGGGGTTAATTTTGAAGGAAACATTTCTTATTGCCCACGTTGTATCTTTTTGAGATGGATATCTGAACGAAACATTTTTGAATTCAATCGTCAATTTTTCAATTATTGGGATAATCTCAACATTTTCTTTGTGTTTCATTGAGCTTGTAAAGTTCAAAAACTTAATAAACTCCTCAACTCTCGATAATCCTTTCATGAGCGCAATAATTGAATTACTTAACTCGAATAGTGTATCACTGATTCTTCCAAAGTAATTGAAAGCTAAATTAAGTGTTCCAAGTCCAATAAGTCCAATCATCATATTTTTTGTGAGATCAAACAATACAAATCCTGTTGTTACAATTCCAAGCAAAGAAAGTACCCACCAATATTTATTGATTGAAAGAAAAAATAAGTAATCAATCTTCTTTATCCAATGTAACCCAGAATTGTGTTTTGGTAGTAATAAATCAACTTTTCCATCAATCTTTGAAAAATCTTCCGAAAGCACACTTTTTAGATTGCTTTGATATCTTTTATTTTCAGCAATGCGTTTGTTTAGTTCATGATTCCGTTGATTTTTTTTGTAACCAAAAATTATAAACGGAACAACTGACACAAATGCCGCCACGACATACCACCACTTGATAAACATGATGCCAATTAATGCGATAGTAAAAGTGATTATATTTTGAAGTAACAGACGTTGTTCCATAAATACATTCACACTATCAGAAAAATTTGCATGTGCGTGATCAATAAGTTCTCGTGAATCAGGATGTTCTTTATCGTACTTTTCCCATTCGGAATATTTTTTTGCAAGCAGTATCTCGATATGTTCTGATATTTGCTTTCTGGTTTTGTTATCAAGAATAGTTTTTCTTGAATTAATAAAATTTCGTAAAGCACTAGTTCCTTGGTATGTAACTATCAAGAGTATAAGTGTTGATACTACGGTTTCGGTTTTACTTGAAATCAAATCAAGTATTTTTGACCACAAAAAAGCTGAAAGAAGCCATGTTTGAGAAACGATCGTTTCAAGTACAAGTACAAAGAAAAATGGTTTTCTGTATTCTTTTGGAATTAAAAAGGAATTTAATTCTTTTAATGTACCAAAAAGTTGCAGTGGTTTTTGTAACTTTTGTTTTTTCATTAGTTCTGTTTTTAAGGTTCATTATGATTTTTTTCTGAACTAATTGTACCATATAAATATGTTATTTGTCAATACAAAACACCCTTACTTTATAAGGGTGTTTTGTATATTAGTTACTATATGAATCTTTTTGAGTAGTAAAGAGATTGTGGTAAATCCCCTCTTTTTTCATGAGTTCTTCATGGTTGCCCATTTCAGCAATAGATCCATGCTCAATAACAATAATCTTATTTGCATTTTTGACTGTGTTGAAGCGATGAGAGATGAGGATCACTGTCTTATCTTTAGGTAGATTCTCAAGTTTATTGAAGATTCCCATTTCTGCAACTGCGTCGATTGATGCAGTTGGTTCATCGAGAATCAAAATCTGTGGATTCTTATAAAACATTCTTGCAAGAGCAATTTTCTGCCATTGACCAACAGAAGGTTCAATACCTCCTTCGAATTCTTTGCCAAGCTGTGTATCATACCCTTCTTTCCATTCCTCAATAAATTCATTTGCACCTGATTGTGTCGCCGCATACTTCACTTGTTCTAGGTCAAAAGGTTTTGATGTATCTCCAAGTGCAATTGCATCTTTGATCGGAAGTTTATATTTCGCAAATTCTTGTGCAAGAAGTCCAACCTTTTCATACCAAGATTTGAGTTGTACTTGTTTTAGTGGAATACTTTCATTTAATAAAATGCTTCCTTGTGTAGGATCATAGAAGCGAGTAACGAGTTTGGTGAAAGTTGTCTTACCTGCACCATTGACTCCAACGATAGCAATTTTTTCTCCAGCTTTGATTGTGAGAGAAATATTGTTGAGAATATTCTTCTCAGTGCCGGGATATCCAAAAGAAACATTATCAAAAGTAATGTCTGGAGTTTCTATTGGCAATACTTGTGTGCCATCTTCCACCACAGGCACTGTGTCAAAGAAAGCAAATACGTCTCTCACGAACATATTATCACCATAGATTTTACTCACGTTGAAGAAAAAGTTCGTAATTGAACCACGGAGATTATTTATCTGAGAAAGTAAGAAAGTAAAGGTACCAATCAAAAGAACTCCTGCAACTACATTTTTAATTAGTAGAAAAACAATAACACCAGTAACAGTAAACGAAACAAATGTTGCGACAAACTTTAATCCGCGCTTTCTGTTTTCAGTTTTGATAATTTCATTATTGAAATTAGAAAGCAAATCATTGATTCGTGTTGAGAAAAATTCTTTAAGTTTGAAAATCTTAACCTCTGTAAGTGAATTCACATTCATGAAATGTCGTCGATCTTCGAAATACTTACGTTTTATTTCAGATTTTGCTCCCCAGATACCATAAATTGATTCTCCATACTTCATTTCAATAAAAAGATCAGGAAGAAGGAAAATGAAAATAACCAATGCAATATAAGGGTTATATCGTGCAATTACCACTAGTGCTACAGTGATTTGAATAATATTTTCAAATACGTAGAACAAGAGGTCTGTAAAACGAATAAATCTGTGGAAATTTTCATTTACTTTCTGAACAAGATCGTTAAATTTCGGATCTTCATATTTTTGAATATCAATTTGTGAACGCTTTTCGATTGAGAGTATTTCGAAATATTGTGAAAATGAGATAAAGAATCGATCATCAAAATATCGATAAAGTATCTGAAACAATGCCTGGAGAACCAATAATGCGATATAGAAAATCACAATTTTGAAAAGTCCTGGGTCAAATATAGATCCGAATTCTCGAGAAACAATTTTGTTGATGAAAAGCGCTGAGTACCATGCAGAAATAACTGGGAGTACTGAGGTGATAATAGATACCGTTAATTTCACTATTAAATACTTTTTATCATAACGCCAAATAAGACCGATAGTTCGGCCAATATTTTTGAAAAATCCTTTCCCTTTATTTTCTTCAGGTTTTACTGTATCCATTGTTATAAAATTAAACCAATCTTCTCTCTCACCTCTTTCATTTTTTCTTCAACAATAGTTCGTGCTTGTTGCGCTCCATACTCAAGAACGCCTAATACCATATTTCTATCTGCGGCAATCTCTGCTCTTTTTTCACGAAGTGGTGCGATCCATGCATTAATATCTGCAATGAGCATTTCTTTTGCATCTTTATACCCTAATCCTTGTGTATATCCTGCTCGAATTTCAGGTGTATCATTGAAAAGTTTATGAATTTGATACAGCACTAAATCATCAGGATTCTTAACTTCGTCTTTTCCGCGAGAATCAGTCGGAATACTCATGACCGCCTTCTTAATCTCTTCTTCAGTTGCAAAAAGTGGAATAGTATTTCCATAACTTTTACTCATCTTTCTTCCATCTGTGCCAGGTACAATTGCTACAGTATCCATGATGAGTGGTTCGGGTAGTCTAAATGTTTCCCCGTAGACACGGTTGAATTTTTCTGCAATATCTCGTGCGAATTCTATATGCTGTTTCTGGTCTTGTCCTACAGGTACCACATGCGCATCTTGGATGAGAATATCTGACGCCATGAGAATTGGATAGTCAAAAAGTCCAACACTTGGTTCTTTGCCATTCGCAACCTTGTCTTTGTATGCATGTGCACGTTCGAGATATGGCACCGTGGTTAAACAATTGAAATACCATGTAAGTTCTGCTACTTCAGGGATTTTTGACTGCTGGAAAAGAACGATTTTTTCAGGATCGAGTCCAAGGGCAAGATAATCACAGACAATGTCATAAATATTACGTGATAATAATTCCTTATCTTGTACTGTTGTTATTGCATGAAAATCTGCAATAAAAATACGGGTGTCGTACTTGTCTTGTAAATCAACAAATTGACGGATTGCTCCAAAGTAATTGCCAATGTGTAATGTTCCTGTTGGTTGAACTCCTGAGAGGAGGATTTTTTTACTCATATGTGTTGTAGTATAACATATTTTTGATTATGCACACTTTGCACACATACCCCCAGATATGGCTACTTGTGTATGCGTATCGCATGCCATACAATGGAGTGTACATGAAGAAAAACGACACACGTATTCCTCCACAAAGTATCGAATCCGAGCAAGCAGTACTCGGCGCTATTATGATGCGCCCAGGGTCACTCTATGACATTGATGACATCATGACACTGGAACTTTTCTATGCAGACAAGCATCGAGTCATATATGAAGCAATGCTTGATCTCAATAAACGCGGTGATCCGATTGATCTTCTCACACTGACCAATGTTCTTCGTGAGCAAAAGCGACTTGAGCATGTTGGCGGCGCTGCGTATCTTACTGATTTGGTCAACAAAGTACCTTCTACGACAAACGTACGCCACTATGCCGAAATTGTGTATAAAAAAGCCATGCTTCGAGGGTTAATTGAAGCCGCTGATGATATTTCACAAATTGGATTTGATGAATCTGATCAACCTGTAGATGATGTACTCGATACTGCAGAAAAACGTATTTTCAGCGTGACTCAGGTATCAAAAGGACAAAAGTTTGTCAGTATCAAACAAACATTGAAAGAAACATGGGAAGGAATTGAAAAACTTCAAGGAGAAGGGGGTGGACTTCGTGGTGTTTCAACCGGATTCAAACAACTCGATGCGCTCACTTCAGGATTACAAAAATCTGATCTTATCATTCTCGCTGCTCGACCAAGTATGGGTAAGACCACACTTGCACTTGATATTGCACGTCACGCAGCAGTACGAGAAAATGTCGCTGTCGGTATATTCTCACTGGAAATGAGTGCACAACAACTCGCTACTCGTCTTCTCTCTGCTGAATCAAAAGTCCACGCATGGAAAATGCGTACAGGTGGGTTGTCTCGAGATGAAGACTTCGGACAGATTCGGGATTCCCTCGACCTGCTTTCAAAAGCGCCGATTTATATCGATGATCAAGCTGGAAACTCTATTGTAAAAATGCGTTCTGTTGCACGTAGACTCAAAGCTGAGCATGGACTTGGGCTAATTGTTGTCGACTACCTCCAACTCATGCAAACAAGTAAAAATCATGATTCCATGGTCAACCAAGTGACAGAAATTTCACGTTCATTGAAAGGACTTGCGCGTGAGCTCGATGTACCAGTACTTGCCCTATCACAGCTCTCTCGTGCAGTGGAACAACGTGGGGGCAAACCTCGTCTTTCTGACCTTCGTGACTCTGGATCTATCGAGCAAGATGCCGATATTGTTATGTTCATTCACCGTGATGACAAGATCAATGAGAATTCAGACCGTCCAAATATTGCAGAAATCCTCATCGAAAAACACCGTAACGGTCCAACAGGCTCAGTATCTCTATACTTCGACGGTGCAACAACATCATTCCTTGATCTTGATACGAATCATGATGTAAATGCATTTTCTTCAACAACAAAGAAAGATTCTTTTAATGATTTTGCAAGTTCATTCTAATTATTCTGTATGGATCCCATATCAAAATTAAGTGAATTGTTTGCAGAATTTCCCGGTATTGGTGAACGTCAAGCTAAGCGTTTTGCGTATTACCTTTTGCGTAAACCATCTGGCTTTCGCAAAGAACTCGCTCTACAACTCGCAGAACTTGGTGATCGTATCGCGCAATGCGTGGATTGTAAAAGATTCTTTGAGAAAACAACTACAGATCTCTGTGAGACGTGTCGTAACATGAATACAGATAAAAGTGTCTTAATGATTATTGAAAAAGATACCGACTATGATGTGGTACGTAAAAGTCGTTCATATAATGGCGCATATTTTGTACTCGGTGGCATGATTCCGATCCTTGAAAAACAACCATCATATGTCCGTACCGGAGAATTACTAGAACGCATTAAAAAAGATACCGAAAGTGGTGTGCTGAAAGAGATTATTCTTGCATTCTCACTCAATACACAAGGAGATCACACAGACAGTGAGCTCCGTAGAATACTAGAACCAACGGTTGTGGGAAAAGATATTCGTATGACCAGTCTCGGGCGTGGACTCTCGACTGGTACAGAACTCGAATATTCTGATAGTAAAACATTGGAATATGCGCTAAAAAATAGACAGTAAAAAACCACTCCTAACTAAGGAGTGGCAAAGATTTAAAACTTAAAATAGCAACGCATAAGTCATAATACCTGAAAGAATAGCTAAAAAAAATGGAATATATTTTTCCCAGGAAGACGGGTACATAATTTTTCCTGTTGGATACAATCCAACACAGATTAAAGTGGATCCAAGAAAAAAGAAACCTAAACCTTCCTGAGAATTTAATTTCCCAAAAAATTCATAGCTTACAAAACTAACTATTATGATCAAAAAACCAATAGTCATTGAAATGAAAAAAAATTTCTCCGGTGAATTTGTAGTTGTTGTCATGTTTTTATTTTTGTGAAAGAGCGATTTTAATCACTCTTTCTGATTAGAAGAAAAGTGATTTATATATGTATATTATCATACTTATGTGTAAATGTCAATACCCATACCAAAGCAAAGAAAAACCCCTTATTTAGGGGTTTTTCTGGCTATTACGCTATTGCACTGATTTTTACTTTCGTAAAAGGTTGTCGGTGGCCATTGCGTTTGAGGTAACGACTCTTTGCTTTGTATTTCTGAACAAGAATCTTGGTTCCTTTTGCTGTTTCTTGGAAAAGTGCTTCTACTTTTGCACCAGATACGTATGGAGCACCAATTTTGGTATCCTTACCATTGTCCAAAAGAACAACTGTATCAAAGACGATCTTGTCGCCAAAGGTAAATTCACCAGGAAGTTTCTCGATAGAGACAACATCCCCGACAGCTACTTTATATTGTTTACCACCAGTGTGGATTACTGCGAATTCCATATGGGATATATTCTATAGTATTTCTGTAATTTTTGCAAGTAGTACCTATATTCCCTATTTTCCCCATGGAATAAACCATTTTTTGAGGTATACTGATTCCATATGTTATCGAAATACACCCAAAAAAACCTTACCTGGATTGACGTTGAAGCACCCACAAAAGAAGAGGTAGAAATGCTTGTTGAAGAGTACGATATTGATGTAGAAGTTGCAAAAGAACTTACCACAAATACCTACCGACCAAAAGTAGACCTGCATGAAAAATACATGTACATTGTTATGCATTTTCCTACGACAGATGCGCGAGGAAAGGTTCATGATCAAGAAATAGATTTTATTCTTGGTAAAGATTTTCTTATTTCAGTCCACTACAACACGATCAACCCACTCCATGAATTTAAAAAAGCATTTGAAGTCCAGATGATGCTCCACAAACAAGCACTTCCTCACGCTGGTTTTATTATCGTTGATATCCTCAAAGAGCTCTACAAAAACGCAACCACTCAACTTGAAGCAATCGAGAATAAAATTATTGAAATTGAAAACCACACCTTTTCAGGAAACGAAAGTAAGATGGTAACTAGTATTTCTCATTTAAATAGAGAATTACTCGATTTCAAGCAAGCAACACGTCTTCACAGTACTATCTTGAAGTCTTTTGTAAGTGCAAGTAAAGAATTTTTTGGACTTGGTTTTGACTATCACCTATCTGTCATTATTAGTGAATACGAGAAAGTCAAAACAACACTTGAAGCAAACAAGGATTTATTGATTGATCTTCGTGAGACAAATGACTCCCTCCTTACCAGTAAGACAAATGACGTCATAAAGATATTGACGATCATGAACTTCATCATGCTCCCACTTGGACTCATTACATGGGTTTTTGGGATGAACACCACATTCATCTTCATAAAAGATATGACAGATTTTTACATTGTTATTGGTTCAATGTGTCTTACTGCACTTGTCATGTTTATTTATTTTAAAAGCAAAAAATGGCTCTAAATCTCTACAATACAAAAACCAAAAGTGTCGAAGTTTTTACACCGATCAATCCAGAAAAAGTTACCATGTATGCGTGTGGACCTACTGTATATGATTACACTCACATCGGACACATGCGTAAATATGTCGGTGATGACATTCTTCGTCGTACACTGATGTTCCTCGGATACAAAGTACATCATGTGATGAATATTACCGATGTTGGTCATCTTTCTGATGATGCTGACACAGGTGAAGACAAGATGGAAAAAGGTGCCGCAAAAACAGGTAAAACTGTCTGGGAAGTCGCTGAATTCTATACTGACTATTTCAATGACACCATGCACGCGATCAATGTCTTGCCTCCAACATTTCTCGCAAAAGCAACCGACCACGTACCGAGTATGATTGGTCTTATCCAGAAACTAGAAGCACGTGGTGCGACATATGAGACATCACAAGCAGTCTATTTCGACATTCATGCCTTCCCTGCCTACGGCGCGCTTTCAGGACAAAAACTTTCAGATAAAGAAGTAGGAGTACGCGATGATGTGATTGTTGATCCAGATAAAAAGCATCCACAAGATTTTGTATTGTGGTTCAAGCGCGTTGGTAAATTTGCACACCATACCATGCACTGGACAAGTCCGTGGGGTGATGGTTTCCCTGGATGGCACATAGAATGTTCTGCTATGAGTATGGAGCAACTTGGAGAAACTCTTGACATACACACTGGTGGTATCGATCATATTCCTGTACACCATGAGAACGAAATCGCACAAAGTGAATGCGCAACTGGACACACATTTGTGAACTATTGGGTGCATCACGACTTTCTTCGTGTTGATGGTGAGAAAATGTCTAAAAGTAAAAGTAATTTCTATACTATAGATGATATTCGTGCATGGAATATTGATCCACGAGCGCTTCGTATGCTTTTTTTACAAACAAGCTATCGTAAACCACTCAATTTTACACGTGAATCACTTGACGCAGCAGCGAAGACACTTCGCACACTCGATATATTCGTCGCGTCACATCGCGCACTTAGTGGGAACGGTAAGCCAATAGAATCATATCTTACAGATTTCAAAGACGCACTTAGTGAAGATCTCAATACAGCAAAAGCGCTTTCAGTTGTGTGGGAAATTCTCGCTGACAAAAACAACACGCCTTCAGACATCCTCGAAACAATTCTCGTGTGTGATAGTGTATTTGGATTTGGACTTAATACTATTTTGACTGAAAAAATTCCACAAGAAGTGAGTGCACTTGCTGAAGATCGACAACAAGCTCGACTTGAGAAAAAATGGAATCAAGCTGATGAATTACGTGAACAAATCAACAAGCTCGGATATACCGTAAATGATACTGATACTGGGTATATTGTCTTAAAAAACTAATTACTTGTCGCAAGATATATCGTAAATGTAGAACCCTTGCCAATACCAGGAGAATCTACTTCGATACGACCATTGTGTGCCTTGATGATTTCTTTTGCGAGATAGAGTCCGAGACCTGAACCTCCAGTATTCATCGTACTCGCCTCTCCTCTGTTGAATTTACCGAAAAGTTTTGCTTTTGTTTCTGGTGAAATACCTGCCCCTGTATCAGAAATTGCAATAGCAACTTCTTTTCCAACATGATTCATTGAAACAGTAATTGAACCCTCTTCTGTATACTTGATCGCATTGTCGATGAAATTCAAAATAACTTGTCGAAGTTTTTCTGCATCGACATTCACCATATATGGACGAGTATTGTCACGAACAAAAGAAAGTTTCAAACCTTTTTTGGAAGCAGTTACTGCAAGTTCGCGAACTAGCTCATTGGTCGTTATCTCGATATCTGTTGATTCGAATACGTACTGCATGCCACCTTGTTCAATTTTGGTGACATTCAAGAGATCTTCCACCACTTTCGTCAAATGTTGACTTGATTGAAACACACGATCAATTGCTTCTTTCTGACTATCATTCACATTACCAAAAGAACCTTCTAGGAGCATTGACGTATACCCTTTAATAGCCGTCAACGGACTACGAAGCTGGTGTGACGCAAGTGAAAGAAACTCAGTCTTGAGTTTATCCAGTGACTTCAATTTTTCATTAGCCTTCTCTAGTTCAGAAGTAACTAGTTCTAGCTTCTCTCTTTGTTCAACTTCTTTGATTACACTTCTTGTAAGAAAAATACCAATGACAAGAAAGACACAGAAGAGCAAACTATTAATCAATATTCTCGATGGTGTATCTGAAGTAAAGAGTTGTATTAAAGTCACAGAAAGCAACACAAAAACCAAAAATTCAGTGGCAATTGCTTTGACATGGAGTACTCTGTATTTAACGATAGAGTACGCAGGACCTAAAATTGCAGGTATCATAAACAAGGGAGCAAATAGAATAAGTTTCGTATTGCCTGTTATGTTTATTAAAAAGAAATTTGTAACTATCAATAATGTATAACTTAAAATAAAACCAACAAGCATCGAAAACCATGCTTTTCGATCTTTCTCATCTGCAGATATATACTTTTTAACTAATTGTCTAATACTGAGAGACAACATACTTACAACAAAAAAACCAAAAACGGGTATTAAAATTCCCGGATCAGGAACCTGTGCCATTCCAACAGCATGAACTCCTTTAAAAATCAAAGGGGTTAAAGAAAAAACCATCATAAGTACAGAGAAAAAAGAAACAAGGAAAAGTTCTTTTTTAGAAATGAGTAATTTTTCGGAAGGAAAATTTTTTGTAAAAAAATAAAAAAACACAATATGAGGTATCGCAAAAAACAATACCAAACGAATCCATGTGATGGATTCAAAATAAACCGGATACAGAGAAAAGTAATTTACCAGAGACCATAAAACAGTAGATATACTGATCAGTGCATACAGTCTATTTGTCACACTTTTTTTGTTATGAAAAGTAGTAACAATTCCTATATAAAGGATTGCAAAACTCACAACTAAGGTAAAAATAAAGCTTGTCTTCATATGTTTTTAATTTTCATTTTTCTTTATCCATTTATGCTTTGATTTCTTTACAATAAAATCAGCATCTCCGTATGGTTTTAATATAATTTCAGGGATTGCTTTTTCCTGTATAGAAGCAAGTAATTTTCTATACTCGGCATTTAAATGTATCAAAGAATTACTAATACTATTTTTTACCAAAAGAACGTGTGCTTCAATAGGTTCAACATTTTCTTGCAGTTCAACCTCGATTACAAGTTTTTGGTCAACAAAATCCTTGGAGTGTTGAACTTTTGCTATATACTTACCTGTAACAATATCTTTCAATGAATCGTCTTCGAGTCCTGCTTTGATGTTTTCAGGATATATATTCAATGCATAAAAAGTAACAGAAACATCGTTTCTACCCTTAAGTATTAAAATTGATTGCTTATTTTTCAAAAAAGCAGAAGGTATATCTTTGTATACATTGTGTTTTTTTAACAAAATAACCACGTCCTCATGTGTATATAAAAGACCTTTGTCTTTTATATTATATCTTACTAATGGTATTCCTGTATTTGTGGTAAAAATTAATTCATCAGAAAGTAATTCAAAGTAAGTTTTTTCTGGATAATACACTACAGTTGTTGGGGTGAAAGAAATCTCACCATAAAAATCTTTGAAAAATGCTTTGTTTTTTTCTGCTAAAGTTCTCAGATGTATAGTTAAAGGAGTTTCATGTCCAATAGCACAGGCATCTGCTGTTCCATAAATTGAAATCGATCTATTTTTTTCAGTATCATTAACACCTGCTTTTTTTAATAAAAGAGACCTCCATTTTTCTGAGAAATTTTCACCAGCAAGAATGAAATACATGTCAAACAAAGAAAGAACGACACCAGCATTTGATGCTTCATGTAAAATGTCCATTAAAAACGGTGGATATCCTATTAAAATAACTGATTCAAAATTTGGAGCAAAATCTTTTAATGCTCTAATCACATCTTCTTTGTCTATGCCGGGAGTAATTATTGATAGAGAGATATTTTTTTGATCTGCAACATGACGAAGACTGGCAAGTGTAAAGGTGCCTGCAACCCAATTCCCCATAGAAAAACAAACAATTGCGAGGACTTTTTTATTTTTTAATTTAAATATGTCAAAAACAATATTTGAATGAAGTATCCCGCCCCACAATTCTTGATCATTTCCCCGAGGCCAATAAAAAGGTTTTCCAGAAGACCCAGAACTTGCTGATATCATTGGCGGAATCTTTTTATTAGCAACAAGTTCTTCTATTTCAAAATGTCTTAAATAATTATCTTTTTCAACTATAGGAATTAGGTCAAACTTTTTTAATTTTAGTATTTCTTTTGCGGAAACACCTTGCTTTTTGAGAAATTTCTTATATGCCGGAATTTTTTCTGAACAAAATTCAAAAACATCAAAAGCTTCTTTTAAACCTTTCTTTTCTTGTGTGTGTTTTTTAATCATAAAAGTGCTTGAGAGCAGAAGTTGAATATACTATACCATATTAGATGTTTACAGACACACCCCGAGAAGAAACCTCGTACCGGCCACTTGGTATATCGTTTCTAAGTAGTATATGTTTTACAAAGTGACACAAAACAGCACCTCGTAAAAAAGAAGACTCTGCTATTTGTGGGATACCAGCAAGTGTTTTCCCTACTTTTTCAAACGAAGAGAGTAATCTCTCATCTAAGTATTTTTCCCCCATGAAATCACGCGCGAGTCTAATTCGTTCTTCATAAGTTCCTTCTCCTTTTTTTATTACTTTTATTTGATCGATTAGACTGTTGTCTAGAAAACCAGAGAGAATTTCCAAATCTGGCTCTTGGTCATAACGCTCAATGTCAACAATAACATTTTCACCATTACCTGTGACCATAACAACCGGGATTTTCTTTTGCTTTGCTAATTCTCTTACCTGGATTTTAATTTTTAAATTATCAACTTCTTCAATCAAAATATCTATCTTCGGATCTTCTAAAAAAGAAAAAATGTTTTGCTGAGTGATACCTTCTTCAAAAACATCTATGTGTAGGTATGGATTTATTTCCAACATTTGACGCATCGAAATTGTAGCCTTGTTTACACCAAGCTCACTAATTCCAGCACGAAATCGATTCAAATTAGACAAAGAAAGAGGGTCGAAATCTGCTAATTTAAAATACGAACCAATACCTTCGAGAGCACAAGCTATCGCTCCAGGATTGCCAACATTTAAACCAATTATTCCTATATTTTTTGTTTCTAAAATACTCTGCTCACCATCAGTAATTAGATCTTTGTTTCGAGAAAGCCTAAGCTTTTGATAATCATTTTGCTTTAAAATTCGAACCAGTACGTCTTTCCATGGAATATACACCCATACACCTTCATGTATTTCAGGTGTTTTTTTAAGAGAACCTTCAAGTGCTTCGTGTGATATAGCTAATGGATTATTTACGATATATAATTCATCCAATTGACCTTCAAGAGTATCCACTATTTTTACAAAAGGATGTTCTTTTTTGAAAGTATCAAATAATATTCGATCTTTTTCTTCTTGTGTATTAAAAAAAATAATATTTTGATTCATATGTTCTATATTCATATATTAAAAAATAATCTTACGATCAATATCATGCCTAGGAGTAATCTTGTGCATACCTAATATTTTCCCTGCACCAAAAAGAAACTGTGGTCGCGTCGTATTTTTTGTTATAGACATAATTTCTTTATAAAAATCACCCATTTCTATGGCTCCAACAAAAATAGATGTTTGAAAATTTAAACTTTGCAGAAAAAGCATTACTTTTTCTGCTAATATCCCTGTTTCTATCCAAGACAACTCTATATCTTCACCAGAAAACATGACCAGTAAAGGCGCAGAAGAAATGCTTTCATAATTTTTTCTCCCGAGAATGTTTCCCATATTAAAAAAACGAACAAAAAATGGAATGAAGAATGACAGGAAAAAAGGCATTTTTAACGCAAAACCTGGTATTCCTTCTTTTTTTGAAGAAATATTACTATTCATCCAACCTGACATTTCTTTACGAAATGATTTATTTTCATATGCCATGTGCATGGATTGTTCTGTTAACATGCCTATTTTTTTAATATCTTCTTTTGACTCGATTAATGTGAGTTTTATTTTTGAACCTGAAGACATTTCAATAATTTGTTTTTTCACAATGTCTGGAATCGCTATTGGAGAAAATACCCCTCTGGCATTGACCCTTTTGTTAATAGTCTCAAAAAGTCTTTTGTCCAAATCAGACAAAAGACTTTTTTGCACAAAAACAACATGAGCTTTTTTAAAATTCTCTGAAAAAGGTCCGAATGATATTTCAGCATTATAGCCAAAATGCATACTTGCAAGCCTAAGATTCTCAAGCATACACCCTATAGATATATGTAAATCACGCAATTCTTTATCGGCCTGCTTTAAAACATACTGAGGATCATAAAAGATTTCTAATTCTTTTCCTTCAGAAATTTTAAATAACCATGGTTGTGTATTATGTGTCGACGGTGCACGAACTGCGTATTCTAAAATACTACGTAATGTGGCTGTTTCCATAAATGATGTATTAATTATACACCCTCTTCTCGCATTTGCTCTACCAGTTTACGCACATCCTTAGATAGTTTTTTCGGCATATCAATAAATACTCGAAGAATTAGATCTCCTCGACTATTCTTGCCGTGAGGAATGCCACGTTCTTTTACTCGCAACAATTGTCCGTGTGCAATACCTGCAGGGATTTCAACAACAACTTCCCCATCCAGTGTTTTCAATGTATATGATGTTCCAAGAAGTGCATCCGTGAGTTTAACAGTAATATCTGTATAGAGTGTGTATCCTTCACGAGTAAATGTCTTGTGTGGTCGTACTCGAATATGGAGGAATAAATCTCCAACAGAACCACCGTGGATTGCTTCACCTTTACTTTGGACACGAAGTGTCTGTCCGGTATCAACACCACTTGGAATAGTTACTTCTACTTTTTCATGGAGATGCTCTACACCTTTACCTTTGCAGTGTGCACATGACTCTTTTGGAACAGTTCCTGTCCCGTGACAAGTAGTACATGTACGTGTTGTCGCAAATGATCCGAGGAACGAACGCTGAACTTCTTGTACTTGCCCCTTACCCTGACAAGTTGCACAGGTATCCATCTTGGTTCCTGATTTACCACCAGTACCATCACACACCGTACAGAGACCTTGCCTGTCGATGGTGATTGTTTTTTGTACACCAAAAACTGCTTCTTCAAAAGAAAGATCTACCGACATTTCCATATCACGACCACGTTGTGCTCGAGATTGCTTGCGACCTCCACCGCCAAACATATCACCGAAGATATCTCCGAGATCAAACTCCATACCACCTGCATTGTTCATATTTGAGAAATCAAAACCGAAACCACTTGGATCAAAACCACCGAAACCTCCTGCACCGCCCGCTCCAGCCATATCTGGATTACCATATTGATCAAATGAGGCACGTTTTTTGTCATCAGAAAGTACCTGGTAGGCCTCATTGACCTCCTTGAACTTCTTTTCATCACCACCTGTTTTGTCAGGATGATGTTGATGTGCCTTTTTATGGAAGGCTTTTTTTATTTCATCTTTTGTGGCATTTTTTGAAACACCAAGAATGTCGTAATAATCTTTTGCCATAGTGCACCTTGGAAGGATCGAACTTCCGGCCTTTACAATGTCAATGTAACGCTCTACCACTGAGCTAAAAGTGCTGTATACGCCTAGTATACACTGATTACCTCATGGATTCAAGAGAAATATTGACAACAGAAGGATACATGCTATTATCAACAGTAGAAAAAACATATACAACATGAACCTTATTTTTATCTGTTCTGAAAAGACAAATTTTCCACGTCTTTTTAAAAAAATTCAAGAAGACCCATCCACATATGCATTAAGACGTTTTGTTATCATTGATGCAAACATTCAAAAACCTTCTCCAAATGAACTTTTTCAACAATTAAGTAATGAAATAGGTTTTCACCAACCACAATCATTACGACTACCAAATGACACAATTACTTTTGGTTCAATTGAACCTTTAAAATCTTTGTACCAAAAAT